>WLHM01000231.1 GCA_009702725.1 Actinomycetota bacterium
ATCGGCAATCAAAACGCGGCGGCCATTAGGCAAGTTCATGTGTCGGTATGCGACATCGATAGTGATGCCCTGCTCACGTTCCGCTTCTAGGCCATCGGTCAGAAGTGAGAAATCAATTTCACCCACCGGAATGGTCGAACCACCGCGTCGGGTTTGGCGCGCGTACTCGAGTTGATCAGCCGGAACGCTTCCGGTTTCGGCCAGTAACCGACCAATAAGGGTCGATTTACCGTCATCAACAGAACCGCAGGTGACTAAGTGCAGGACCGGGGTTAGCGACGTAGCCATCAGAAGTAGCCCTCCGCCTTCTTCGATTCCATCGAACTGCCACCTTCACCGTCGATCAACCTGCCGGCGCGCTCTGAAACATTTGATGACTCCATCTCGGCGATGAGGTCTGCGATGGTGTCGGCGGTGGACTCGACCGCGCCACTAAGTGGATAGCAGCCAAGAGTACGAAAACGCACGGACCGCAGCTGTGCTTGCTCGCCATCGCGTAGCGGGAATCTTTCATCATCGACCATTATCAGTACGCCATCGCGCTCCACTACCGGGCGCGGCTTGGCTAAATACAGTGCAGGAATTGGGATATCTTCGCGCTCGATATAACGCCAGACATCAAGTTCAGTCCAATTGGAAAGCGGAAACACCCGCATACTTTGACCCTCGGATAGCGTTGTGTTGGCCGTACGCCAGAACTCTGGGCGCTGCTTCCGTGGGTCCCAACGGTGCCCCGGCTCGCGAAGGCTGAAAATCCGCTCCTTAGCGCGGCTTCGTTCTTCATCGCGGCGGGCGCCCCCAATTGCGGCATCAAACCCATACTTATCAATACCTTCACGAAGTGCCACGGTCTTCATTAGCCGCGTGTACTCGTGAGTGCCGTGGGTAAATGGCGAAACACCTTCTGCCATCGCGGCTTCATTCTTTGCAATCCGCAGATCAAGGCCAAGTTGCCGCGCCCTAAGGTCGCGAAATTCAATCATCTCGCGAAATTTCCAGGTGGTATCGATATGCATTACCGGAAATGGCAGGGGTGCTGGCGCGAAAGCCTTAAGAGCTAGATGGAGCAGCACCGAGGAGTCTTTGCCAATGCTGTAAAGCAAAACCGGGTTTCGAAAAGCTGCCGCGGTTTCACGGTAAATGTGGATTGCCTCAGCTTCAAGTTCATCAAGAACTGCGCTATATGGAACGGCTAACTCGGTCATGCCTCGGAGAGCACCTCCATACCTGCGGATAACGTGCCGTTACCGAAGGTGGGATCTGCGCCTTTGGCCGCAATTGCCGCAGCCCTTGCTGCGCGCCTTGCCTCAGCGCCCGCATAAGCCGCTTGCGCAAAATCTGGATCCACGGGCACCGAGGGCACCAGAGCGACCGGATGGAGCCCGGTTAGCCAGGCATCGAGTTCGGGGCCAGATTCGTATGAGGTGATCAAGCAATATCTGGGCTCGTTACCCGCGTGCCAAACTGCGTGATAAAGCCGCTGAGTATCAATTACTACTTGGGCGCCGGCCGGCAATGCGATTCGCGTTTCGGTCTCCGGGTCGTCCTTGTCTTCACGCAGGATCATCACTGAATCACGGTTATCGGTCAGATTACAAAAAGCTCGGACGATCCACCCGGTACCTTCGGGATTTAGACGATTATTGTCATCTCGGTGCAGGTTGTAGATCGCATCCGCATACGTGTTTGGCTGTAACTCGATAACTCGACAGCGGCCGATATTTGCACCTGGCTCTTTGGCCCGCTCGGTTAATCTGGGAGCTAGTGCCACATTTTCTGGGACCCACACACCATCTTTGTCGGTCTTGGGGGGGGTGTGGTTCCAGAATCCATCGCATTCCATCTCACCGTAAGCACTTGCCAGCGGCGCGAATCGGGTGTCACCGGAAGACTTCCAGTCAACGAAAACCAAATTCTCCCACTCACGGGCGTCTTGTGACTGATCGTAGGGGTCCAACACCACATAACCGGTCTGCTCAAATATCGGCAGTTTCAGGTAGGTCATTGGTCCCCTTCTCTCTTGCGCGTCTTATTCAATTCTCGCACGCCGACGGCCTACGTCCGAGTACAGACATACGGCTACCGCCGATGCAATATTCAGGGATTCAGCCGATCCATGAATTGGGATACGAATCCGGACATCAGCCGCCTCCTGTAGTTCGGCACCGACTCCGTGGGCCTCTGACCCAAACACCCACAACGTGGGATTCATCACAGGGGCCGTATCCAGCCACTCAAACAATTCACGTTCCCCATCTGCTGCAGTGACCACAAGAACTGCGCCCTGCTGCCGTGCTGCTGCTACTAGGTGGTCAGCACGCACCTGCGGCACCACCGGCAAGTGAAAGATTGAGCCCGCGCTAGCCCGGACGCACTTACCATTGAACGGATCGACGGACTCTCCCGTTAACAGCACTGCGCTCGCACCAGCAGCATCGGCCGTCCGAATGATCGTGCCGACATTTCCGGGGTCAGAAACCTGATCAAGTACCACCAAAACAGAAGGTCTATCGGCCATAGCTTCATCTAGGGTGGCGATCTCCATGCCGCAGATGGCAAGCCAGCCCTGGGGCGACTTGGTTTCTGCCATAGCCTCGAGGACGCCTTCAGACACAATTGTTATCTCAACGTCTGCGGCACGCGCCGCCTGCATGATTTCACCCCAGCGCGCCATCGCCTCTTTTGACACAAATACTTGGCGAATATCTGCTCGGTGTGAAAATGCCTCACGCAAAGCCTGCGGACCCTCAACAACAAAGGCCCGAGAGTCCTTGCGTCCGGCTTTGGTATGCAGTCTTTTAACCGCAGCGACCGTTGCCGATCGCCGAGAAGTTATATCAGCCGGCGCCACGAACTTTTAGGACGCAGGAACTGCAGCGCGAGCAACCTCGACAAGCACGGCAAATGCCGGCGCATCATTAACCGCAAGTTCTGCCAGCATACGGCGATCAACTTCAACGCCTGCAGCCTTAAGACCCTGGATCATGCGGTTGTAGGTCATGCCGTTGGCCCGAGCTCCAGCGTTGATACGTTGAATCCAAAGGCGGCGGAAATCACCCTTTCGCGTACGGCGATCTGCATACGCGTAGACGAGGGAGTGAGTGACCTGCTCTTTGGCTTTGCGGTACAAACGTGAACGCTGCCCACGGTAGCCGCTGGCGCGCTCGAGAATCTCGCGACGCTTCTTGTGCGCATTTACTGCGCGTTTCACACGTGCCATGTCAGTCTCCTGAAAACGAGGTGGTTGTTTGGACGAAAGTAGTTAGCGGCCGAGCAGCTTCTTGACCCTTTTTAGGTCTGCCGGAGCAACCACCTGATCCGACTCAAGGCGACGGGTGCGCTTGGCGGACTTGCTTTCCATCAGGTGACGGCGGTTGGCCTGCTCATGGGTGATTTTCCCGGAGCCGGTGACCTTG
>WLHM01000232.1 GCA_009702725.1 Actinomycetota bacterium
CCCCGCTCGTAATGAAGGCGAACATATTGCGGCTACTGTTCGAAGTATTTTGGCCCAAGAAGGGCTAGCCCACCTAGAGGTCATAGTCCTTGACGACGGATCCACCGATGGCACCGCAGCAATCGTGGCCGCCATCGATGACCCGCGCCTTCAATTGATTACCGGCGGCGATGGCCCACTACCCGCAGGCTGGCTGGGCAAACCATGGGCATGTGCACGACTTGCTGAGTCGGCCTCAGGATCAGTGCTTGTCTTCATAGATGCTGATGTAACCCTTGAGCCCGAGGCAATTCGCGGCACCGTCGAACTACTTCGCGAGCAAGGTTTCGCGCTAGTCTCCCCCTACCCAAGACAGATTGCCGTTACCTGGCTCGAACGCCTAGTGCAACCGCTAATCGCGTGGTCTTGGAGTGCAACAGTGCCACTTCGCCTCGCAGAGACATCGTCTCGGCCGTCTTTGTCCGCCGCCAATGGCCAATTCATCGTCATTGATACACAGGTTTATCGATCCTTGGGTGGGCATGAAGCCGTTGCTAATGAAGTTATCGAGGATGTCGCCCTAATGCGTGCGGTCAAAGTCTTCGGGGAACAGGCCGCAACTGTTGACGGCTCAAAAATCGCTAGCTGCCGGATGTACGAAGCGACCAACGAAGTTGTTGACGGCTACACCAAGTCACTCTGGTCAGCTTTCAATGGACCAGCCGGCTCCTTGGCGGTAAACGGGCTCCTGCTCACCGCGTTTGTGGCCCCCGCGGTTGCGATGCTGGCGGGTCGGGGCAAAACTCGGGCAATCGGCGCGGTTGGCTATGCGGCCGGGGTCGCCAGCCGAGCCCTAGTTGCAAATCGCACCGGAGAGCGAACCTGGCCCGATGCACTGGCCCATCCGGTCTCAGTTACCGCATTTTGCGGCCTCAACTTAATTTCTTGGTCACGCCATCTGCGCGGCACCAATACCTGGAAAGGCCGACCGGTAACCGCGGTGAACTAATGCTCGCCAGACTCATAGGCTGGTGCCGTGTCGGCTCATGAAAGCGTAATTGTGATTGGCGCCGGCGCCGGGGGTTTGGCCACCGCAGCCCGCCTAGCGGCGAAAGGTAAATCCGTAACGGTTTTGGAGCAGGCCAATTTTTTCGGCGGAAAACTGGCCGCCTACCGGCGAGATGGATTTGTTTTCGATACCGGTCCGTCGCTTTTCACCCTGCCCGCGGTTTACCGGGATTTGTTTCTAAAGACCGGGGGGCCCCTCGAGGAGGCCGTTGACCTTCAGCCTCTTGACCCGGCATTTCGCTATCAATTCAGCGACGGAGCCACCGTCGTGATGCCCGGCGTCGGGGCTGGCCAATGCGCCGACGCACTTGCGGACGGACTCGGCGGCAAGGCGGCCAGCGAGTGGCGATCCCTTATTAAGCGCGGCGGTGCAATGTGGCAGATCACCAGGGAGCCATTCCTGCAATCCCCTTTGGCGGGGTGGCGGAGTGTCATGTCCTTGGCCAAGAATCCACGTGACGTGCAAACCATCGCCCCTTTAACCACCTTGCGTTCATTAGGTAACAGCACCTTCAGCGATAAGCGACTCGTTACGCTGCTGGATCGTTACGCCACTTACACGGGATCAGATCCACGTAAAGCCCCGGCGGTCCTGGCAACAGTCCCCTACATCGAGCAGACATTCGGCGCTTGGCATCTCGGCGGAGGAGTTAGCACTCTCGCAGCTGCATTAGTTCAACGATGCATCGACCTTGGCGTAGAACTTCGGACAAATACGAACGTTACCTCAATCAGCACAGTGAGCAACCAGATCACCGGAGTTCGAACCAGCGATGACGAATCACTTGCCGCCAACATTGTGGTGGCCAATGCTGACGCCGGCCAGGTGTACAGCTCCCTCCTTGACTCACCGGCCGCCCAGAAGATGAACAACGAAATCGCGAAATCGACTCCGTCGCTGGCCGGATTCGTGCTGCTTCTTGCCGTAAACGGGCGAACCCCTGGCCTCCAACACCACAATGTTTGGTTCACCGAAAATTATGACGCCGAATTCAACTCGATTTTTAGCAGACAAGCTGTTCCCGTCAACGATCCGACCATCTACGTGTGCCTACCAGATGACCCACTAATGCGACCTGACAACGATCACGAATCCTGGTTTGTCTTGGTCAATGCACCCCGCCATGGTGATGGCTCAAATAGCACAATCAATTGGGACGAACCCGGTTTGGCCGAGCATTACGCGGATCGGGTGCTCGCTGTGCTGGCTCGACGCGGAATGGACGTGCGACCTCGAATTCGCTGGCGCGAGATTCGCACGCCGGCTGACCTTGAACGTGGGGTGCGTGCACCCGGGGGGGCGATTTACGGGACTTCGAGTAACGGCGCCCGAGCCGCATTCACCAGGCCCGCCAATGAGTCACCTTTTAATGGGCTTTACCTCGTCGGCGGGTCCTCGCACCCAGGTGGTGGGCTACCACTTGTCGGCATGAGCGCCGAGATCGTAGCCAACCTAATCAACTCAGCTAAACCTCGTTAAGCCCTAAAGCCTCGTAAACCTCACGGGTCGAGGTAGAACGATTGAGTGTGTAAAAGTGCAGGCCCGGAGCGCCCATGGCTAATAGTTTCCCACCCAAGTCGGCGGCAACCTCGACACCTAGTTCATGGACCGCGCCTTGGTCATCTTTGATTTTCCCGAATTTGTCGGCCAACTCACTCGGAAACTGGGCACCCGATAGCACCGCAAAGCGTTCAATCTGCGCGACATTAGTCACCGGCATCAACCCTGGCACGATCGGCATAGTGCACCCGTGAGCTGCGGCACGAGTTACCAGTCGCTCATAATCTTCAGCCCGGAAAAAGAACTGCGTGATGGCAAATTCGGCACCCGCATCTTGCTTGGCGGCCAATACCCGAGCATCTTCCTCAAAATCACCAGACTCGGGGTGGCCCTCGGGAAATGCAGCTACCCCGACGCTGAATGCACCAAGGGATCTAACCAACGCGACAAGTTCATCGGCGTGCTGTAGCCCTCCCGGGTGTTGCACCCATCGGGATTCTGGGCCGGCAATGGGATCACCCCGCAATGCCATGATGGTATTTACTCCAGCGTCGGAGTACTGCGCTATTACTCTTCGCAGATCATCAACGCTGGCATCTACGCAGGTCAAATGTGCGACCGGAAGCAACGTGGTGTGCTCAGCGATCTGCTTGGTTATGCGTACCGTGCGGTCTTGGGTAGAGCCGCCGGCGCCATAAGTAACCGACACAAAAGTCGGCTTAAGTGCCTCCAACTCGCGGACCGTCTGCCAAAGTGCCTGCTCCCCCGCGTCAGTCTTGGGCGGGAAGAGCTCGAAGGAGAAACTGTGGCCGCCACCAGCGAGCACCGCGCCAAGACTGGGAGCAGTTCGGGTCGGCGACATGTTC
>WLHM01000233.1 GCA_009702725.1 Actinomycetota bacterium
AATCCACCAGCCAATTCACCGGCCGAATCTGGTCAGTTCGTACCGACACCGTTAATTTTGATGGGCAACTTATTGAGCGCGACATCTTGTTACATCTTGGTGCGGTTGCGGTTATTGCACTCGATGATCAAGACCGAGTGCTTCTTATACGCCAGTATCGGCACCCGGTGGCGATGGCGCTATTTGAGCCACCGGCCGGATTACTTGATATCCCAGGTGAGCAACCGCAGGTAACCGCGGCCCGTGAACTGGCAGAAGAATCTGGCTTTCAGGCCGAAACTTGGCGGGTGCTAGTGGATTTCCTAAACAGCCCTGGCGGCTCAAGTGAGGGTATCCGTGTCTATTTAGCGCGGGGGCTGACACCACTGGTCAGCGGCCGGCCGGCCACGGGTGAAGCCGAGGAAGCATTTTTGCCAAGGGTGTGGGTGCCGCTGGCGGCAGCCAAAGACCTTGTCTTGAGCGGAGCGATAGGTAGCCCTTCGGCGGTCTGCGGGATTTTGGCGGCATGGGCTGCGCGAGATGCCGGCTGGGCGAGTTTGAGACCAGCTGATGCGCCGTGGCCGGTCCGAGCCACCCTCCTCGAGCAGGGGCGCGTGCACCTGGCCTAGTTGGGCCTACGATCTGATAAGTCCGTACTTCGATGCCGCGTTTGCGGCTGGTTTAGGAGGCACTGTGAAGGTCGGGGTTCCCCGCGAGGTCAAGACACATGAATATCGGGTTGCTATCACCCCGGCAGGAGTCCACGAATTAGTTGGGCACGGTCACGAAGTCTTCATCGAGGACAATGCGGGCTTGGGATCATCGATCATGAATGATGACTACCTAGCCGCCGGCGCGAAAATCTTGGAGACCGCCGACGAAGTATGGGCAATTGGCGACCTAATTCTTAAAGTTAAAGAACCGATAGCAAACGAGTATCACCGTATTAGATCAGGTCAAATAGTTTTCACATATTTACATTTAGCCGCATCGCGCGAATGTACCGATGCGTTGATTAATTCAGGCGCCACGGCAATCGCATATGAGACCGTTGAGTTGCCAGACGGCTCACTACCGCTGCTCGCGCCAATGTCTGAAGTAGCCGGCCGGTTGGCTCCTCAGGTGGGTGCCCATTCTTTGATGCGGGCCAATGGCGGCCGCGGCGTATTAATGGGCGGCGTCTCCGGCGTATATGCGGCCAAAGTAGTTGTTTTAGGAGCCGGAGTAGCCGGCATGAACGCCGCGGTAATAGCACTTGGTATGCAAGCCGAGGTGCTATTACTCGATAAGAATATTGCACGACTTCGGCAGGTAGATGCCATCTATCAAGGCCATATGCAAACAATTGCCTCGAACTCATATGAAGTTGAGCGCGCGGTGATTGACGCCGATCTAGTCATCGGGGCCGTGCTGGTGCCGGGGGCTAAAGCGCCGAAACTGATCAGCAACGATCTGGTCTCGCGGATGAAACCTGGGTCAGTCTTAGTAGATATTGCCATCGACCAAGGCGGCTGTTTTGAGGATTCTCGGCCCACCACCCATTCCGACCCCACCTACCCCGTTCACAACAGCGTTTTCTATTGTGTAGCAAATATGCCGGGTGCCGTGCCGTACACCTCAACCTATGCGTTGACCAATGTAACCCTGCCCTATGCGGTGGCTTTAGCCGATAAAGGCTGGAAGCAGGCGTTACGTGATGATCACGCACTGGCGCTTGGGTTAAATGTTCACGCCGGGCAGATCACCTATGGTGCGGTTGCTGAATCGTTTGGACTCGCGCGCGTATCGCTAGAAGAGGTCTTGGCCTGAGGTCCGGGCTTGCCACGGCGATAGCTGGATATCTCGATCACATCACAATCGAGCGCGGGCTATCGGGCAATACCGTTTCGGCTTATCGGCGTGATCTGACCCGGTATGAGAACTGGTGCCAGATGCGAGGTTTGGTCGACGTTCGGTCAATAACCACGAATGATGTTGCAGATTTCGCGGCTTCACTTCGATTGTCTTCGGTTTTTGGCGGTGCCTTGTCGGCGGCGAGCGCGGCGCGGACGGTGGTTTCGGTCCGCGGATTCCATCGCTTTGCGCTACTCGAGTCTTTGACAGATGTTGATCCAAGTTGTGATGTGCAGCCGCCTAGTACTTCGCGCAGGTTGCCTAAGGCACTTGATTATGTTGACGTGGAGAGGTTGATCTCCTGCGCTGGTGATTTAGATTCACCCATCGGTTTGCGGGACCGAGCGCTGTTGGAGTTGTTGTACGGAACCGGCGCCCGCATCACTGAGGCCATAACGCTAGATGTGGATGATATTGATTTAGTGAATCGGACTGTCACCGTGGTCGGTAAGGGTGATAAGCAGCGCAAGTTGCCACTTGGTGATTATGCAGCGCGGGCGATTGATGCATATTTTATAAGGGCGCGTTCGGTTTTTGCGGTTAAGGGCCGCGGTACTTCACGGGTGTTCTTGAACACTCGAGGAGCCCCACTAAGTAGGCAAAGTGCTTGGTCGGTGTTGCAATCTAGTGCCGAGCGCGCCGAACTCGATGCGAAAGTGAGCCCACATACCCTTCGGCACAGTTTCGCCACGCACCTACTTGAAGGCGGCGCTGATGTGCGCGTAGTGCAGGAACTACTCGGACACTCTTCGGTTACCACCACCCAGATTTACACGCTGGTGACCGCCGATACGCTAAAGCAGGTCTATCTCACCAGCCACCCCAGGGCGCTATGAAAAAACTTCAAACGCTAACTATTCGATCGGCACTAGTTTTCGGTGTTGGGCTCGGTGTGATTCTTGGTTTTTGCGGGCCTTTGGCGGCGTTACCGCGCTCCAACGAGGTTGGAGTCAGCGAAGTAATTGGGACAAGTGGGCAAGGGCGGGCCATAGTCGCCACGCGATACGGGTCGAAGTTGGCTAATACGAGGGTGGTCGTGGTTGGCCAAATGCACGGTAATGAACGTGCGGGTAGACGGGTAACTAGTGAGATCGCTCGCCGATTGGGCAGCGGGAATGAACTCCCAGCGGATTCGGCCATCTGGCTTATCAGCAGCATCAATCCAGATGGCGCTGCGGCGAACACTCGGGCAACTGCTTCCGGGGTTGACCTAAATCGCAACTTTCCAGCGGCCTGGCTCCAGCAGGGCCGAGGTGGCTCAAGATGGTCCGGCCCCAGCGCTGGCAGTGAGCCGGAGTCTGAGGCTGTCATGGCTTTTTTGGAGCGCACGGATCCCACCGCGCTGCTGTCATTTCACCAACCATTTGCTGTCGTTGACCTAACCCACCCGGCTAGTCGTCCTGCCGGTCGGCGGCTGGCGAACTGGCTCGGGCTGCCGGCGGAGGTGGTGGGCTGCCCGGGGCCTTGCCACGGCACCATGACCGGCTGGGTCGATGGCAAACTCGGGGCCATCGCCTTG
>WLHM01000234.1 GCA_009702725.1 Actinomycetota bacterium
CGAAACCCTACTTCGCGAACGCGACTTTCAAATTGGCTACGGGGTCCCCAATGAAATAATTTCACCTCGCGAGGTCAGTGAGTTATTCCCGTTGGCCCGGGTCGATGACTTGATCGGGGCTTCGTATGTCGTCGACGAAGGCCGCGCCGACCCTGTTGGTGTGGCAACCTCGATGGCCAAGGGTGCCCGCATGGGAGGTGCCACGATCATTGAAGGGATTTCGGTTACCGGTTTCACTCGCACCGGGCGCAGAATTACCGGAGTCACGACCAATAGCGGCAACGTAGAGGCCGACACCGTCGTCCTTTGTGCTGGCCTTTGGACCCGGCAGCTAGCTCGCAAGGCTGGGATCGACGTGCCACTTCAGGCCGCCGAGCACTACTACCTGCTTACCGAACCGATGGAGGGTGTACATCGCGATCTCCCCATTATTGAGGACCTTGAATGCTACGGGTACTTCCGCGAGGAGGGAGACGGCATGCTGGTGGGGCTCTTCGAGCCGGTTGCTGCACCTTGGCACCCGAAGCAGGCCCCGGAGGATTTTGCTTTCGGCACCATCCCTCCGGATTGGGATCGCATGACTCCGCATCTGGAGAAAGCGATGGCCCGCATCCCCAGTCTTTCGGAAGCCGGAATTCGCACCTTCTTCTGTGGACCAGAAAGTTTCACCGCGGATGTACTGCCGCTGCTGGGCCCGGCCCCAGAAGTAGACGGTCTCTTTGTCGCTGCCGGCCTGAACTCGGTTGGGATTTTAATGGGCGGGGGTATCGGAAACGTCATGGCGAGTTGGATTGTCGATGGCATATGCCCGGTTGATATCGCGGCCTTCAGTATTGAGCGCGCCTTACCATTTGAGAATTCTCTCCGCTTTCGGACAGAGCGAACTGTCGAACAACTTGGTGTGCTTTTCGGTGACGGCTCCTTCCCCACCTTTCATCAACACACTGCCCGTGGCATTCGTCGGTCGCCACTGCATGAGACGTGGGAGAAAGCTGGCGCCTACTTCGGTGTATCTGCCGGTTGGGAGTTCCCCGAATGGTTTTCACCCACCGGTGAGAATCCCGAAGTGCCTTGGACCTGGGACCGTGGTCATTGGACACCCTGGATAGCTAGTGAGCACAAAACCGTTCGCGAGAATGTCGGCGTCATGGATATGACCTTGATGTCAAAGTTCCTCGTTCAAGGTCCAAGCGCTGCAATAATTTTGGATCGCCTGAGCGCCAACGAGGTTGTCGGTGCAATCGGCCGCGTGGTCTACACCCAATGGTGCAACGACCGCGGCGGGATTGAAGCTGATCTCACAGTGACCCGGCTTGGCGAAGAAAAGTTCATGGTGGTGGTCTCCGATGTCACACATCGCCGCGTTGAACGGATGCTCCTCGATGAAATTCATGAGGGTGAATTCGCAACTATCACTGATGTGACCGCCGGGTTCGTCATATTGACGGTGCAAGGGCCAAAGTCCCGCGAATTGCTCGAGCGAGTGAGCCCCGATGACCTCTCAAACGAGGGCTTCCCCTATTTGACCGGGCGAGAAATTGAGATCGGGTACTCCAGAATCTTGGTGCTGCGGGTTACCTATGTGGGTGAGCTCGGCTATGAGCTCTACATTCCATCGGACCAAGCCGTTTCGGTTTGGCAGACCCTGGAAGCCGCAGGCCAAGACCTTGGGCTGCGACCGGTTGGGCTAGGCGCACTGCACAGTCTGCGTTTAGAGAAGGGCTACCGCGACTACGGAATAGATATTGACAACACCGACACCCCGATATCGGCCGGTCTTGCCTTCGCGGTTGCCTGGGATAAGCCAACGGATTTTCGCGGCAAGGCAGCCCTCGTCGCACTTCGTGCCGATCGAACCAGCAGATTGGTTTGCGTACTACTTGACTCACCCGAGCCGCTTCTTCACGGAAGCGAGCCGGTGCTCAAGGACGGTAAATGGGTTGGCTACCTGCAGGTAGGTGGATTTGGCCCAACCCTTGGTGCTTCGGTCGGCCTTGCCACCATCGACAATCCAGACGGGGTCACCGCCGACTGGTTGGCCGAGGACGGGTTTGAAGTAGTGGTCGCAGGTGAGCGGTATTCAGCTCGCCTCCAGTTGCGTCCGTTCTATGACCCAGACCGCAGCCGAGTACTCAGTTAAGGCACTTACTTAGCTTTTGTGCCGCCTAAATCCTTGAGTACCTGCTGGCTTGCCAACCGCCCCGGAGCACCGATCACGCAACCACCGGGATGGGTACCTGACCCGCATTGGTAGTAACCACGGATCGGTGTGCGGTAGTCGCTGTAGCCGGGTGCCGGCCGGAAGAAATACATCTGATGAGCGAAGAACTCGCCCGCATAGATATTGCCCTCCGAGAGACCGGTCTTAGCTTCAATGATGTCTGGCGTAACGACTTCGCGCTGAAGCACTAAGTCGTTGAAGTTCGGGAAGAAACTTTGTAGTGTCGCCTGCACGCGATCGGCCATGTTCTCCCGCTCTGCCTGCCAGGTGGTTCCTTTGAGCTCATATGGGGTGTACATCACAAAGCACGACATCACATGCTTACCAGGGGGTGCCATATCAGGGTCGACTAACGATTGAATGCACGCATCTATATATGGATGCTCGGAGTACCCTCCGTACTTCGCGGCGTCGTAGGCCCGCTCCATGTATTCCACGGTCGGAGCAATATTGATGAACCCGAGGTACTGGTCGGTGCGACCACTGAGCGCGGGGTACTCCGGAATCCCGTCGAGGGCGAAGTTCACCTTCGAGGCGACCCCTTGAAAACGGAACCGCTGAATGGTCTCGACCAAATCAGCAGGGAGTTCACGTGGATCGGCTATCTCCAAGAAGGTGCGCCGAGGGTCAAGTGAACTCACCACGGTTGGGGCACGGAATTCAGTTCCGTCCCGGAGGGCAACGCCCTTCACCTCGCCCTTTTCGGTTATGAGGTGATCAACGTGGGAATCCAGTCGAATCTCAGCGCCGTAGGCGGTGGCCGCTCGGGCCAACACCTGTGTGAAGCCGCCGTTACCACCCTTGTGGAGGGACCAGGAACCACCGATACCGTCATGCTCACCCATTGACAGGTACAGCCAGTTCAGCCCGCTGCCAGGTGACATTGGGCCCAACTTGATTCCCACGCAAGCGGCCGAGCAGATCGTGGCTTTGATGATGTCGGACTCAAAGTAGTCATCACACAAGTCCGCGATGCTGCCCGTAAGTAGCCGGACAGTGTCGTGAATTACTTTCTTGTTGCCGGTGCCTAGATGCTTGAGCAACCACGCCATTTTGTCGGCATCGGCCGGGTCATCGCTAAAGAGGTTTGGCGGAATGGAGTCAAAAAGTGGCCGAACGAAGTTGCGAACCCGTGCGGTGTCATGTTCAAATCGCTCCATACCATCAA
>WLHM01000235.1 GCA_009702725.1 Actinomycetota bacterium
CCCGTAGCATTCAAGGTCCTCAATAATGGGGAGATCGCGATGCACACCTTCCATCGGCTCGGTAAGAAGGTAGTAGTGCTCGGCCGCCTGGAGTGGCACGTCAATTCCGGCTTTGCGAGCTAGCTGCCGGGTCCAAAGACCAGCACAAAGCACCACGGTGTCGGCCTCTACGTTGCCGCTATTGGTCGTTACGCCGGTTATTCGACGACCGGTTCGGGTGAAACCAGTAACTGATATCCCCTCAACGATGGTAGCCCCGCCCATGCGCGCACCCTTGGCCATCGAGGTTGCAACTCCAACCGGGTCGGCGCGGCCTTCGTCGACAACATAGGAGGCCCCGATCAGGTCATCGACGCGAGCTAACGGGAAGAGCTCACTGACTTCGCGAGGTGAAATGATTTCGTTCGGGACCCCGTACCCAACCTGAAAGTCGCGTTCGCGAAGTAGGGTTTCGAATCGGGCAGGGTTGGTCGCAACTGATAAGTGGCCTACCGGGCGAAAGCCGGTCGAGTGACCGGTCTCGGCCTCGAGCTTTGAGTACAGGTCGCGCGAATATCGTGCCATCCAAAGTGAGGTGTCATCGTGATATCCGGCGCTGGTGATTAAACCTGCGGCGTGCCACGTGGTACCGGCCGTGAGCTGATCCTTCTCAATTAGGAGCACATCTTTTACGCCGAGCTTGGTTAGATGGTACGCAATTGAGCAACCGATGACCCCGCCGCCAACAATTACAACTTGTGCTCGAGCGGGTAGTGCCTGTGACACTGGATCTCCTAATTTAGGTTGCTGCAGGGGATTGATTGGTTAAACGTTACCGGTGAATGAGCCAAAACTGACATCCTCACCATCATTCTTGCCCAGTCTGCGGTAGATCAGCCAACCGATGATGACGGCTCCCAAGGATGCGACAAGAATCAAAGTCGCGAGCGCGTTCAAAGCCGGAGTCGGTGCGGCCCGTGCGGTGCTGTAGATACGCATGGATGTGGTTTCGGTACTCATATCCGAAGATAAGTACCGAACAATGACAAAGTTATCGAGAACGTCAGCGAATACCAGAATTGCGCTCACCAAGATCGCGGGTGAAAGCATCGGGAGTAGAACGCGCTTGACGGCCCCTAGCGCTGAAGCACCTAGGTCGCGAGCCGCTTCCTCATATTGGGAACCAATTGTCAAAAGTCGCGCGCGAACAATGACAACCGGATAAGAAAGCTGGAAGGTAACGAGGCCAACTATCTGTGCGGTGGTGCCAAGGCCGAATGGGGTTGTCAGCATGGTGATAAGGAAGAGCAGACCGATTGCTAGTGCTATTTCTGGTATCACAAAAGAGAGTAAAACGGCGAAGTTTGCTCCAGTTGGTATGCGGCCGCGCCACCTATCAAGGGCAAGGGCCAAACAAACTCCCAGTGGAACTGTGATGGCGGTCGCAATTAAAGCCAACACAATGGTGTGCGATAGCGCATTGCGTAAGGAGGGGTCGTTCAAGATGGATCCGTTTGGATCCCAGGTGTACCAGCGCAGTGAGAATCCTTGCCACACGCTGCGAGAGCGCCCGGCGTTGAAGGAGAAGAGCACAGCTATTGCGACCGGGACCAAAGCCCAGAGTAGGTAGACCACGGTGATGGTGGCTAAGCCGTGTGCCTTCGGCGTCATGCCAATTTTGCTTGTCATGAACGTGCCTCAGCTGTCGAGGTACTGCGCGTGTACCAGATCATTGGCGCCGCAAGTACCACTAGCAACACCAAAATGAGCGCGGCGGCCTGCCCTGATTGCCCGGGGGAGGAAATCGAAGTATTAATTAGGCTGCCGATCATTGAAGTCTCGGGTGATCCAGATAGCAGTTCGGTTGTGAAGTAGTCACCCATCATGGGTAAGGAAATCAATAACGTACCTGCTGCAATGCCGGGAATACTCATCGGCAGGATTACTCGCTTGAATACGTCGAATCCACCCGCACCCAAGTCTCGTGCGGCCTCAAGCAGGCTCGGACTAATTCGATCAAGTGCGGCGAACAATGGAAGGATCATGTAGGGCACATAGCCGTAGATCAAACCCATCACGACCGTGTACCACTTTCCTGCAAGCCAATTTACCTCGATCGGCAAGAGGCCACCTAGTGACAAAATGCTATTCACTATGCCGTCGGTCTGCAGTAGGTTCACCCAAGCGAGCATCCGCATCATGTAGCTGATCCAAAACGGCGCTACGAGTAAGGTCAAAACCAAAGCCTTGCGCCGGCCTGCATACTTCGCCGTGAAATAGGCAACAGGGAAAGCAATCAGCAAACTGGCTACCACAGCAATTAGCACGAAGCCAATGGTTCGCATGACCGGCGGGAGATAGAAATTATCCGGACCAAATAGCCGTTCAAATACGACAGCGACCTGGGTGAAGCGCCAATCAAGGGGGTTCCAGGCCGGGACTGGGTTTCGAAACAGTGGATCGATCGAACCGAAAGCGGTACAGAGAAGAACATAAAACGGGACAGCGAGGAAAAAAAACATCCATGCTACGGCGGGCAGGCCAAGTATTGGCCAGGTTAGCCGTTGAGCCCTCTTGCTCAACAGGGTCAGCCTGCCTTGAACTGCTGCCAGATGGCCGCGTACTTCGCATCAGTTTCAGGCGGCAATTCAAGGGTGCGATAACCGGTTTTGAAGTATCCGGGTAAAACAACGGCTTCCTTGAGTGTCGCGGGGATCACGCCGTCGCTCACTAGACTTTCTGCCGTGATGGAAACCTGCGGTGGTTGATACCCGGTGTACATGAAGTTGCCCATCGCGGTGGCTTGATCCAATATGTGATTTATGAATAAATGGGCGAGTACCGGGCTCTGGCCACCCTTGAGCGTGACCATTGTGTCGTTATTTACCAAGCCTTTTCCGTCTTTAGGGAACCAGTAACGCAGGATATCTGGCGAGACTCCTTCGGGCAGGTAGTTGACGGCCATGATTAGGTCGCCAGACCAGGCCTGCGAAATATCTAATCGCCCTTCCGGAATATCCGTGTAACCCGAAATCGTGACCCGGGGCTTGGTCGCCACATTCATTTCAAGCATCGCATCGCGTGCTGCATTCAGTAATGCATCATCGTCGGTGTTCACGTTGGTACCACCATTGCGCATCAATGTCATGCCGATCACTTCGCGATAGTCGTCAAGCACGGCTATATGCTCGCGGTACTTTGCATCCCAGAAGACGTCATACGGATTCGCCAGAGCTGGTATGTCTTCGCTGACGCGGTCAGTACGCCAGCCAATACCGGTTGTGTAAAGGGTGTACGGGGCGGTGTATTGCCAACCTAAGTCATAGAAAGGATCTTGGAACTCCGGGTAAATGTTCGCGATGTTGGGAATATAGCTATGTTGCAATGGGCGGATTAAGCCACCGGTAA
>WLHM01000236.1 GCA_009702725.1 Actinomycetota bacterium
CCCAGTTGCCGAGCATTGCCACCGGTGTCAGAGCTGCCGCAATAACAAAGATGAGAACTGCTGCGATTGACCGTACGCCCGAGCGCTTCTGGTCCAGCTTCACGTCACTCATAACTCTCCTGAAGGTAAAGTTCGTCAGATATAGGCATTCTCACGAAGCAGTGTGTGATGGGAGCCTATTGCCCTTACCCGTCTGGTACCAAGCGGCTGTGGAAATAAGTAGGACGCCAACTCCGGCATAAGCCCACGGAGCTTGTCCACTAATCGGCGAGATGATGGCCATCAAGGTGATTCCGAGCACCAAGGCAACGTTCACAATCATGTCAAATAGGGCGAATACCCGACCTAAGTGGTCATCGGGGATGTGTCGCTGGATCAAGGTGTCGGAGCAGACTTTGACAGATTGTCCGGCAAAGCCCATAGACAGCGCCCCACCGAGCAGTGCGACAAACACTGGTGCCATGGCACCAAGGAAAATGAGTCCGGCGCCCAAGGTTCCGGCCTGCAGGAGCGCGAAACCTGACCAGCGGACAGCCCCGAATCGGCGGGTTGCCCCTGGGGTTAGCACCGCACCGATTAAGGCACCGATAGCGGCGGCAGCGGTAATGATGGCGAATTGGCCCAGTGCGGAATCAGCTTGAACCGTTTCATTGAAGGTTTCACGCACAAGTAATAAGGCACCTGCGGTTAGTACCCCAAATGCAATGCGGTGCATGCCGACAACGGTGATCGCTCGGCGAGGGATGCGGGTTTGGCCGAGCACTCTTAATCCGTCAACTAAGCCGGACACCACACCATGGATGGAGTCAGCTGGCTTCTCACCGCTCGGCCCCAAGGTGTCCTTGCCGATTCGCAATGCGAGAACTCCGGCCAGAGCGAAACCAATTGCGGCCAAAATGAGGATGACTTCACTCCCGAAGTCGCCCCCGCCCACAGCGCTTCGAACGGTGACGCCAACAAGTGCACCTATTGCGGCGGCGATGGTTCCAGATGTTGGCGTTAGTGCATTAGCGGTAACGAGATCCCGACCGTCAACTACGTGAGGCAAGGAGGCCGACAAGCCCGCAAGGACGAAACGCCCAACACCAAGCACGGTAAGTACCATCACTCCGAGCCAGATTCCGTCATTTGCTAGGAGCACGAGTCCAACTATCGGCAATGTAAGTAGCGCCTTCAAGAGGTTAGCCCGCACTAAGACATTTCGCCGACGCCAACGATCCAAGAACACTCCCGCAAAGGGACCAATCACAGAGTAGGGCAGGTAGAGAATCGCAAAAGCCGCGGCAACTTTTACGGCATCGGGTTGGCGCTCCGGGGAGAAGAGCACGAAGGTGGCAAGTGCTGCTTGCAGCAGTCCATCGGAAAATTGGCCTACTAGGCGGACTGACCAGAGTTTGCGAAAGTCGGGTCTAGCGAGTACTTCTCGAAGGGCTGGGAGCGCGACCACTCAGGTGACGTTACAGGCTGGCACAACTAGCCGCTCAAAGGAGTACGATTCAGCCAAGGCATCCAGCTAACTATTCAGGGCATCAACTCGAGGAGCCATCACATGCATTTTCTAATCGGAATTGTTGTCTTTGTTGGGCTGACAGCCGGCGCCATTGCACTGGGAGTTAAGTTCTTCGACACCTCAGTTAGCGAGCAAGAACACAACAAAAAGTGGTAGCCATAAGTTTTACCAGGGGCAACCTAGGTGCCCTAGGAGAGGCTAGGAGATAGCCCCTTTTTGATGCGCGGTGAGTCAAGTGACAGTGACACGAGCCAGTTGATCACCTCGATGGCGGACCAGCCGGCTGGGTACTTCTCCGCCAGCCGTTTGGCACCTGCCAGATCAGAACCCAGGGTGGCAACCGGGGCCTCCAGGTAGCCACCGGCATGTATTTGCGCAATGCCGGCCGTTGCCGTTAAGCCGTTGCACAAGCATTGTCGGCCGATGGTGTCAGCTATGTCACCGCCCTTACGTACATACATATGTACAGGTTCTGATGGGCAGCGATAACCGATCTCGCCATCTGCTTTAACGAACGCTGTGCGCAAATAACCGAGGTCACATAGGCGCGGGCGCGCTTCGTAGATACTGGTCTCCGACATGGTGCCTGAAATTTCTGCGACCTTGAACGGGAACCCGGTTGGTGACGCCTTCGGGTCAGTGCGCACATATAGCGAATCGTCATGAATGCCAGCTCGCATTTGATCGCGGATCCCAGGTCGAATGCCGGAGTCATTAGACAACGCGAAAACGGTTCCAACCTGAATCCCCATCGCGCCTTGAATTAATGCCTCACGTAATGCTTCAGGGGTACCAGCTGCACCTGCCAACCAGTAAGGCAAGCCGGTTGCGGCGATCTTGTCAAGGTCGGGCTCATCGCGTGGGCCGAACACCATCTCACCGCGCTCATCAAGTTCTGGCCGCCTCGGTGGTGCATTGTGACCGCCGGCCGGTGGTGTTTCAACTATGAAACCATCAGGGCGAATTGCTTCTTCGCGCGCCAAGAAGAGCGCGAGCACATGTGAGGAGACGATCGCCAAGAACACTGGACGTTGCACTTTTGGTACGTAACCCAAGAGGTTAACCGGATCAAAGTCGACGGTGAAGGCACCGTCATCGGCCCCGTCAACATCAATCGCAAAATTAATTGGTTCGTTTCGGGCCAACATGTTCAATAAATTTGGGATCGTGCGCGGTACACCGGCTCCCATCAAAACGGCGTCGACGCCGGCGAGCCTCGCACCATAAAGAGTTGCCGGGGTGGACATCTGGATTTTTTCAAGGCAGTTAATGCCTACCAGGCCGGAATGTCCTTCTTTGGCTAACCACACATCGACGAAACTGCCAGTGACGGCCAACTCCTGTAAAGCGCGGCGCTGCCGAATCGCGAGCCGAGGAATTGGACTGTAGGGGGTGCCGGCGCCTCGGCCACCGGAAATGTAGTAGCGCTTAAGTACTCGCTCGGCAATGTCGGGCTCGGGGAAAGCTGCCAAGGCGCGGCGCGCATGGCCGTCTTCATCACCATTTTGGAGGCGCCGCGCGAGCACTAGGTCAAGTGCGGTACCAGAGACGACCCCTAAGTGGCCGTGTTGGGCGACTGCGCTAGCCAACTGCCAGGACGAGACCGAAACCCCCATGCCGCCTTGAATTATGGGTGGCAAATCGGCGGCGGTGAGCATAGGTTCCTCCACAAATGGCTCGAAGGAAACCTACGCTACCGTAACTTACGGTGGCGTAGCCAGTTGACGAGGGAAAAGTTTTAAGCCCTCGAAACCGCCACTGTTACCGCTCAATAGCCCCGGTAATGAAGTCCTCAACGGCCTGCTTGGCTTGGCTGTCGTTGTACTGAATCGGCGGCGACTTCATGAAGTACGAGGAGGCGGACAGGATCGGGCCG
>WLHM01000237.1 GCA_009702725.1 Actinomycetota bacterium
AACTAATAACCGGCATGCTAGATGCAATACCGGGAGTTACTTGCCCTTTGCCTGAAGGCGCGTTCTATGTCTACCCATCGGTCAAAGGCCTGATGGGTAAAACTATTCGCGGAAAAGGGATAGCTTCTTCGGCCGATCTTGCCGATGTCATCTTGGACGAAGCCGAAGTCGCAGTAGTGCCTGGTGAAGCATTTGGCACTCCGGGGTATCTACGGCTCTCATATGCCATCGGAGACGATGACATTGTCGAGGGCGTCAACCGGATGGCCGCGTTACTCGGTGAGGCTACGTAATTCAGCCACTAGCTCGTGCCAGCGAGGGCGCAGTTCACTAAAGTTGGCTCAGGTTCCAAGGTGATCGCGTACTTCGTAAAAACTAATTGCTGGATACGGTCTGCTAACTCGATAACTTCGCCTGCCGTAGCCCCACCATTTGTAACGATAGCCAAGGTGTGCTTCTTTGAAACTCGAGCACGTGCGTCTTCGGTGAGGCGCCACCCTTTAGTAACTCCAGCATTCTCTATTAACCAAGCCGCACTCAATTTCACGCCGGCAGCCGATGGATACCTCGGGCAAGCTGCAGGGATACCTGACGCAATTTCTTCACTCACAATCGGGTTGGTGAAGAAAGAACCTGCACTACGGCTGTCTTCGTCGTGAATATCGAGCACCATTCCTTTCGCTGCCCTTAGCGCCATCACCGCAGACCTCACGTCGACCGGAGTAGCTGACCCCCCAACGTCGATACCTAGGTATGAAGCTAGATCGGCATATCTAACAACGCATTGTGAATCAATCTGCAACGCCATACCTACGGCCACTATGAGCCTGCGGTTTGGCTCACGCTTGAAGATACTCGATCTATATTCAAACATGCACTCGTCATTATCAAAGACTTCAATTGACCCGGTAGCGCGATCCAGTACTCGAACCGACTCAATAACTTGAGAGATCTCTTGACCGTATGCTCCAACATTTTGTATTGGCGTTGCACCAACTAAGCCTGGGATACCTGAAAGGGCTTCAATACCTGACCAGCCATTTACAACGCAGAGTTCAACGAGTTCATCCCAGGGCTCACCCGCCGCTACCGTTAACCGCACTATCTTTTCGCCGGCATCAATCTCAATGCCGCGAGTTGCTACCTGCAGAACAGTGCCTCGAAACGGCTCATCGCCCATCACGATGTTGCTGCCTCCACCAAGAATTAGCACGTTCTCACGCGCGTCATCTAATTTGCGTACGCGTTCGATGAGCTCATTTGTGGCAATGCAGGTGCGAAGAACATCAGGTGCGCCGCCAACACCCATCGTGGTGAGATCTGCTAGGCGCATAACAGTGAGCCTATGAGGGTCGCGGGGCAAGCAGGTCAAGACGTCCACGAAATTGCTGTAGGAGCCGGTCATAGTTCTTCTTCGACTCTCGATCTCGGAGTTCTGGATCCGAGTCGTGGTACCCGTGGTGGCGAGCTTGCTCGACCGGTAGCACCCCGCTCGGCACGACCAGGCGCCCGCCAGCGGCACGCAATAACAATGACCACTCGAGGTCCGCATTGCGGTAGAACTTCGCCTTAGGGTTTGGAGGCGTGGCGCGTGCAGCCGCACCGTCAACCACCATCAAATAGCCCAACAGCACATCAACCTCACCGGGGCCCGCGTCAACCACCGACCGCCAATCAGCAATATCAACGTCGGTGCCTTTCCAGCCGGCACCCACAACACCCGGCTCTGCTAATGCGGTGAGCAACGGGGTAATCGCATCACCGGTCAACACCGACGAGATATCCATCACCACATGCGCTGCGGCCGGGTCTAAGGAAATTAGCGCAGCAATTGCCTTACCCCAGCCAACCTGTTCTAAGGTCTGGGCAACATGGACAACATGCACCCGGCCCGGGTTAAGTGCGGCCAGCTCATGGGCGACCTTGCCGGCACCATCAACATTACCTAGGTCTAGGACAATTACCGCAACCTCTTTTGGTGCGTGGGTCAACAGCGCGGTCAAGCAGATGCGCACATCGTCGGGCCAGCCATCGACGATGAGTCCGACCCCGCACCCGTCCGTGCCGACAGGTTGGCTATCAACGAGTACATCGGCGATGGTCGCAAAAACTTCGAATGGTGGTTTAGCCGAAAGCTTGAACCCATCAGCGCTATCGGCAAGAACCCAGCCTGAATAAAATATTTGACCGCGCAATTGATCGGCAAGCTGGTAATCATTTGCAGCGCGGGCTACTTGCCGCCGCTCAGCTAGGTCGATGATTTCCCTTGGAACTTCGTTCACGCGAGTTGAACCACAGCCCGTGCTTTACCAAGCACAGTTTGCCCCGAACTAGATGCGGTCAAAACAACACGCACTCGGCGGTCAGCAAGCAGCTCGGTTACCTCTCCGCTGATTTCCAAAACAGCTCCAACTCCGTCATCGGGTACCGGAACAGGCCGCGTGAATCTGACCCCGTACTCGACGACGGCACCAGGATCGCCAACCCAATCGGTAACTACACGAATAGCGGCGCCCATCGTGAACATCCCGTGGGCAATCACATTTGGTAGTCCCACCGAAGTCGCGAAACGCTCGTTCCAATGAATGATGTTGAAGTCACCGGAGGCACCCGCGTACATGATCAAGTTAAGACGCTGGATCGGTACCGACAGGGCGGGCAGCTTGGTGCCAACCTCAACATCGGTGAATTTCAAATTTGTCGTCACTGGGCATCCGTTCCGCGAGCCACGATCACCATGGTGGTGACAACCACCGGCTCCCCGGATGTCGTACTCACGTCACTCCTGACGGTGATCATGTCGTTTCCGGCGGCCGCACGAATATTCTCAATCGTGTTTACGACCACAAGTTCGTCACCAGCAACAATCGGTCGGGAATAGACGAATGACTCTTCCCCGTGTACGACTTTGGTGTAATCGAGCCCCAGATCTGGATCGCGGATTGCAACCTCGGCTGATGCGTGCACGAATGCGATCGCGAAAGTCGGCGGTGCCACCACGTCGGCATAGCCAAGGCCCTGCGCTGCCGCAACATCGCTGTAGGCAGGGTTAGAGTCGCCAATAGCGCGCGCGAATTCGCGAATCTTCTCGCGACCGACGAGATAGGGCTCACTCGGCGGGTAAGTTCGGCCAATGAAATCCGGGTTTAGCGCCATCGATTTAGCGACGCAGAACTAGCGGGTCTCTTTGTGCACGGTGTGCTTATTGCACTTGGGGCAGAACTTCTTTGCCTCAAGTCGATCTGGATCGTTGCGACGATTCTTCTTGGTGATGTAGTTGCGATCTTTGCATTCTTCGCACGCCATCGTGATCTTCGGTCGTACATCGCTGGCCTTGGCCACTTGACTGCCTC
>WLHM01000238.1 GCA_009702725.1 Actinomycetota bacterium
AGAAGCCCTGCGCGCTAATAATGTCGTCCCGGTTGGCCGCCCAGAAGTTGCTGTCACCGCAATCGAGGATGGTCAGAACCTGGCCTTCACCGCAGAGGTTGATGTGCGCCCGGAGTTTGAGCTACCTGATTTCGCATCACTTCGCATAGAGGTAGCCGATGCGACGCCGAGCGAGGACGACGTCACGACCCAGGTTGACGCATTGCGCGGCCGCTTCGCATCACTTGCGGAAGTTGATCGAGTCTGCGCCGATGGCGATGTGCTGCTTGTTGATATTTCTGGTGCAACCGACCAGGGCGATGAGATTGAAGATCTCTCGGGCACCGCGTTGTCTTATGAACTAGGTACCGATGGCATGCTTCCAGGTTTTGATGATGCAATGCGGGGTGCGGCAAAGGATGAAACTCGCACCTTCGATTTCACTCCCGAAAATGGCGACTGGACCGGCGTGACCTTAACGGTTACCGCGGTGGTCACCTCGGTTCGTGAGCGCGAGTTGCCCGCCCTAGATGACGATTTTGCTCAGCTGGCGTCGGAGTTCGACACGGTGGCTGAACTTCGTGATGACGTCCGCAACCGTTTGGTGCGCATCAAGAGATTTGAACAGGGCGCCGAAGCCCGCGGCAAGTTGCACGAAGTATTGATGGAACAAATAGATATCCCACTGCCAGAGGCAGTTATCGCAGCCGAAGTGGCCGATCATTTCGGCGACGGCCATGAAGCAACCGAAGAGCATCGCGCAGAGGTCGAGTCGCAGGCGCGCGCGGGACTAAAGAGCCAGTTCATCCTCGACAAAATTGCTGAGGTCGAAGAGGTATCGGTAGGCGAAACTGAATTGTCGGCCTGGTTAGTTCAGCAGGCCCCGCAATATGGTTTGGCACCGGATGCGTTCGCTCAGGCGCTGGTCGAAGCCGGCCAGGTGCCAATGGCGATTCAGGACATCCGGCGCTCCAAGGCGCTGGCTTTGGTGCTCGAACAGGCCACCGTGGTGGATGCTTCGGGTAACCCGGTTGATCTAAAGGCCTTAGCTGCTGAATTAAGGGGTCCGCAGATCACCGAAATCCCGGCCCCCGAAGCCGCCGACGAGTAATTGCCGGTGCTCCCAAGTGGGCGGTGTTCGGCTGCTGGCGAACTCTTGGCATTTGGGGAAGACCTGACCGGCCGACAAGGTTAAGGTCTGAAGAGATGCATAGTTGATGCGGTCCCATGAAGGAGATGTTTTGAGCCAGATTGAGATGAACAGTCATCGGTTGAATGGCGAGAGGGGCGCAGTAATGCCCGAGTTACGTGGCACCGGCGGCAGCATGACCGGTTTCGGCGACATGCTCGATGAGCGCCTACTACGCGAACGCATCATCTGGCTCGAGGGCGAGGTGCGCGATGAAAACTCCAACCGCATCGCCAAGCAGTTACAGGTGCTCGCAGCAGAGGATCCCGACAAAGACATCACCCTTTACATCAACTCACCAGGTGGCTCGATTACCGCCGGCATGGTTATTTACGACACCATGCAGTTGATTCCAAATGACATCACCACGATCGCCATGGGCTTGGCTGCCTCGATGGGGCAGTTCCTGCTCTGTGCTGGTGCTGCCGGAAAACGTTATGCGACCCCGAACACGCGCATCATGATGCATCAGCCACTTGGTGGTATCGGTGGCACGGCCAGCGATATCAAGATTCAAGCTGAGCAGATGCTCTTTATTAAGAAGCGCATGGCCCAGTTGATTGCCGAGCACAGTGGTCAGACTTTGGAACAAATCGAGTCCGACTCTGACCGTGACCGCTGGTTCACTCCAGAAGATGCCAAGGTCTACGGCTTAATTGACCACGTATATAGCTCGGCCGCAGACGCCCCACCGGTCAAGAGCCGCAAAGTCAAGGGAGAAACCACGTGAGCCACCTGTTCACACCGCAAAGCCGCTATATCCTCCCTGAGTTTCGGGAGCGTCACGCTAATGGTGAGCGCACCCATAACCCTTACACCAAGTTGTTCGAAGAGCGCATCATTTTCTTGGGTGTGCAGATCGACGACGCCTCCGCCGACGATGTGATGGCCCAGTTGCTGTGCCTAGAGTCGATGGACCCTGATCGCGATATCCAGATTTACATTAATTCACCCGGTGGTTCCTACACCGCGATGACCGCAATTTACGACACGATGCAATTCGTTAAGCCACAGATCCAGACGGTTTGCCTTGGGCAGGCCGCATCAGCTGCAGCAGTGGTACTTGCTGCCGGCACCCCGGGCAAGCGCTTCGCCCTGCCACATGCGCGCATTTTGATCCACCAGCCGTATACCGAAGGTGGTGGCCAGGGCTCGGATATCGAGATTCAGGCCAACGAGATCCTGCGCATGCGCGTTGAGATGGAAGGCATGCTCGCTAAGCACAGTGGGCGCACCCCGGAGGAAGTCGCAAAGGACATCGAACGCGACAAGATTCTGACGGCCGCCGATGCCAAGGAGTACGGCATTATTGACGCGGTTATCGCCTTACGTAAAGCCTGAGTAAGCCTGAGTAAGCCTGAATAAGCCTAATCAAGCCTAAAGGCCCACTTTAGAGTTAAGTGCGCGCCGATGTCGTGCGAGTACTGCTCTAACAGGGTACGGTCGGGGTAGCCCAGATCCCCGCTGGGTGATTTGGCGTCTGGTCGCCACCAAAGTGAAGGGAGCCCCGCCATGGCACGTATTGGCGAGAGCGGTGATCTGCTCAAGTGCTCCTTCTGCGGCAAGAGCCAAAAGCAGGTCAAGAAACTGATTGCCGGCCCCGGGGTATATATCTGTGATGAATGTATTGACCTGTGCAACGAGATTATCGAGGAAGAACTTCACGAGGCTACCGATTCGCAATTCGGCGAGTTACCCAAGCCGCGCGAAATCTACGCCTTCTTGGATCAGTATGTAATTGGTCAAGATGTGGCCAAAAAATCACTTTCGGTAGCGGTCTACAACCACTACAAGCGGGTCCAAGCCGAAGCCGGCGATAGCCCCAAGGATGACCAGGTTGAACTCGCCAAGTCGAATATCTTGCTGCTGGGCCCAACCGGCTCCGGCAAGACTTTGTTGGCCCAGACTTTGGCCCGAATGCTGAATGTGCCATTCGCTATCGCTGACGCCACCGCGCTCACCGAGGCGGGCTATGTCGGTGAGGATGTTGAGAACATCCTGCTAAAACTTATTCAGGCAGCCGACTACGACGTCAAAAAAGCTGAGACCGGCATCATTTATATTGACGAAATCGACAAGGTTGCTCGCAAGAGCGAGAACCCGTCGATCACCCGCGATGTTTCCGGTGAAGGCGTTCAGCAGGCCCTACTTAAGATTCTTGAAGGAACCGTCGCTTCAGTTCC
>WLHM01000239.1 GCA_009702725.1 Actinomycetota bacterium
CGCACTCTGGACACCACTAAGGGCCTCAGTAATCCGCTCGACGTGCTTGGTATTGGCCACTTGGCGAACTACCTCTAATGCAACAGCGTCCGCGAGTTCCACAGACGGAGTTACTAACACTGCTGCAGCCAAGACATCATGTTCGGCCTGGCTCAAAAGATCGGCGGCTACATGCCTTGGGTCAGCGGTATCGTCGGCCAAAATGGCAATCTCGGTGGGGCCTGCTTCACTATCGATACCGATAACCCCGCGCAGCGCCCGCTTGGCCGCTGTCACATAGATATTGCCGGGCCCGGTTACTAGATCAACAGGCTCACATCGGCCACCAGCAGGCAGATCAACCCCATAAGCCAACATCGCAATGGCTTGAGCGCCACCAACCGAATAAACTTCGTCAACGCCAAGAAGCGCGCATGCGCCCAAAATCGTCGGATGGGGCCACCCACCAAAATCTCGCTGTGGCGGCGAAACAACCACGAGTGACGAAACACCCGCCACCTGAGCGGGCACCACATTCATGATGACGCTGCTCGGGTAAACCGCGCGTCCGCCGGGTACATACAGACCGACCCGCTCAACCGGTATCCAGCGCTCGGTAACGGTGCCACCGGCCACCACAACCGAAGTGGTGTCGGTTCGGCGTTGATCAAGGTGGGCGCGTTTCGTCCGGTCTATGGCTTCAAGAAGCGCTGCCCGTACCGCAGGCTCGAGCCCGGCCTCAGCATTTGCTATTTGCTCAGCGGGTACGCGAAGGGCGGGCGGACGGACGCCATCTAACTGCTCGGACCACCGAAGTACCGCCTCGGCACCTTCTTCACGGACTTCGCGCAAAATTGGCGCTATCCGATCGGCCGCATCTGCAACGTCCATGGCCGCTCGAGGCACCGCCACTCGCGGGTCAATTGATGAACCACGAAGGTCTATGCGTCGGATCACGTGGCGCAGTTTACGCTGCCCATGTGCTCACCACGCTGCCGCTCTTCCCACTGAACACTGTTTTGGTGCCTGGACTAGTCATGCCACTGCACATATTTGAGCCTAGGTACTGCGAACTCATTGAAAGCCTGCTCTCAAATCCTGACAAAAATGCCCGAGAATTCGGGATTATTGCGGTACGCGATGGCAGATCGTTAGAGGAAAATGGTGTCGAGGCACTCTATGACGTAGGCACCGCGGCGGTGCTCCGGAATGTCGACCGCGTCGAGGACGGCCTATTCGACATTGTGACGCTGGGCTCGCGGCGGTTCTTGATTCAAGATGTCGACATCAGCGCACCGCTTGCCACAGCGACCGTTGAGTTTCTAGATGAGCCGACCGGCGATGTCAGCCCGCGCCAACTTCAGCAGGTAGCTCAGCGATTCACCACATACCGAACCGTGCTAGGTGGCAGATTCGATGATGGAGACGCCAGTACCGATGACCTGCCGGAGGAAGCAACGGTCCTCAGTTATCTAATAACCGCCTCGATGGTGCTACCGACAAATGAAAGGCAGGCCCTACTTAGTGCCGTAGATGCGCAGGAGCGCTTGACCTTGGCTAGCACGCTACTGGCACGCGAGAATGCGATTATCTCAGCCTTGTCAGCGGTGCCCGCGATCGATCTACTACCGCCCATCTCCTCTCCGAATTGAGTTCAGATTAAGTGAAGAACAAAACAAGCGTCAAGCGTGGCGGCGCAGGCACTCCTGCCACGGTCGCACTCGTTGCGGCGGGTATCAATTTTTCGGTACATAGTTACGAGCACGAGGCTGGAGCAAAGGCCTATGGCGCGGAAGCCGCGGCCGCCCTGCACTTAGACCCTGCAGTGGTTTTCAAAACGCTGATCGTGGATGTCGACGAATTGCCAACGGTGGCCATTGTGCCGGTCAATTCCATGCTTGACCTAAAGGCTCATGCCGCACGCTGTGGTGGCCGCAAAGCAGTGATGACCGAACAGGATGCAGCTGAGCGGCTAACCGGGTATGTAGTCGGCGGAATCAGCCCAATTGCCCAAAAACGCAAACTAATAACCGTTTTAGATGAGAGCGCACTAACTCTCGACATTATTTATGTGTCGGGCGGGAAACGCGGTCTGGACATTGGATTAAAACCTACCGACCTCGTACTAGTGACCGATGCGCTTACCGGCTCGATCGCGCGTCTTTCTTAGCCGCACTCCACCAGTCAGCAAATGACACGGCAAAAATTACTAAGGCGGCTGTAATCGGCCACACCAGAAGTAACGCTGGCATAGAAACCTTTAATGGCGCTTCAATTACCGACTCATCGATGGTGGTCGCTATCAAACCAGTGATGTCAACTGATCCCAGCCGGCTCCCAACAAACCACATCAGAATTGACCCAACACCACCGGCAAGCAGGCCGGCCACTAATACCGAAAGTGGATGCTCGCGGCGCATCACTAGCAGCCCAATGGTTACCGCGAGGCCGGCGAATACCGCAAGTGCCGCGAAGGAAACGTCAGCTGCCAAATAACCGTCCGGTTGATAGTTTGCCGGGTACGCGCCACCAGATCGCACAACTAAAGGCACCCTTGGGGCTAACCGCCACCAGATGACACCAAGTGCCAGCCCACTCACCGCGCCCACGATGAGGCCGGCGGTGATAACCGCGGAAGTTCGGCGGATGAAAGTCATAAGTCTCCGGGAAAGTTCGTAGGGCTAGCTTGGATTAATTGAGGCAGGTCGGGCCGAGCAGTGCTTTTAGGTCTCCGTAAAGTGACGACGAAGGCGTTACGCGTAATTTGTCATCGAGCCGCAATACTGTTGTGCTCACTCCGCCGGTCAGGTGCAGGTGTACTTCGGTGGTACCCGGATGACCGCCAAGTACTTCCTTAAGTTTATCGACTAGGGGCGGGATGCACCGCGTTGCCGGCATGGTCAGGCGCATTGGACCTGAAGCGGCTTCACTTAAATCTGGCAACGTTACATCGAGGGCCACAACTCGCACCCCGTCGTCGTCACTGCGATCGACTCTACCTCTTACAACAACAACTACATCTTCAACCAGCGAGGTGCTAACCGGCAGATAGGTCTGTGGGAAAACCATTATCTCGACAGACCCTTCGAGATCTTCGAGGGTAATAATTGCCCAAGACGAGCCTTGCTTTGTTGTCTTACGCTGCACACTCGTAATGAGCCCACCGATGGTCGCCACCGTGGAATCCGCTCGTTCGTCATTAAGGAGAGCTGCAATTGATCGATCGGTGAGCTGTGCCAAGGCGCGCTCGGCACCATGCAGTGGATGATCCGAAACGTAGAGTCCGAGCATTTCGCGCTCATGCGCTAGTAACACCGACTTCTCCCACTCCCCTAGGGAAATCTCAGCTTGTGACACCAGGGCCGAATCAC
>WLHM01000024.1 GCA_009702725.1 Actinomycetota bacterium
AGCCTCCGAGGCGGCCATTTATCGCCTTTTGCATTTGCATCGCCTTAGTAGCAACGACCTTAATGTTCGCGCCCACCGCGGCGGCCGCTGAAACCTCGGTGGTGTGCCCGACCGAACCGGGGCCGGTAACCACCGCGCAAACGGACGCGTTATTCGCGTTGGCCGCCGACCGGCTATACGCCGCCGCCAATGTCACAAACCTGAGTTCACCTTCGATCAAATACCCATTTGGCGCTACGGCCCGGCAAACTCGATACCTCCGCTCTGACGCTTACGGCTGGACCTCGGGGTTTTATCCCGCCGAACTTTGGATGATGTATGAGCGCACCGCGGATCCGGCGTGGCTTGCCCTTGCGCGCACCTGGACAAAAGGATTATTGCCGGTTGCGAAATGGACGGGATCCCATGACTTGGGCTTCATGATCGGACTGCCCGCGGGTTTGGGAATGCGCCTAGACCCTGATCCGGCGCAACGAGTCATTTATCGCCGCGCCATCATCGATGCGGCCAAGAGTCTGTCAGCCCGCTGGAACAACAAAGTTAAAGCAATTCAATCAGGGGAATACAACGGTAAATGGGGCTTGATTATTGACTCGGCGATGAATGCGCCGATGTTGATTGAAGCTGGCAACATGATTGGTGGCGCCGAAGGCGCACGACTTCGCAGTCGCGGGGAGCAGCATTTGCTTACCCTCACCAAGTTTTTCGTGCGTTCGAACGGATCAACATTCCACCGATTGACATTTAACCCGAAGACCGGGGCGTACCTTGGGCCGGTTTACGGTCAGGGCTACAACATGTCGACTAGCACCTGGTCGCGCGGTCAAGCTTGGGCCATGTATGGATTTGCAAAGGGCTATGCCGCAACGGGTAACCCGACTCTGCTGGATGCAGCTCGGCGCACCATCGGATTTTGGAATCAACAGGTCGGCCCCGGTTGCGTACCAGCTTGGGATTTAGACGTCTGGAGCGCATTTGCGCCTCGGGATTCATCCGCGGCTTCCATCGCGGCCGCCGCAATGTTGCTTATGGCTGACCTTGATCCAGCTTCCGGCGCCGATATGTCGCAGCGCGCACTAGCCACCTTGGGCACACTTACTTCTCCAGAGTGGACATCGATCAATACCCAAAATCCAGGGATATTAATTCGCCAGACCTGGAACGTACCGATACTTAAGTACGAGGGTTCTTATGTCTGGGGAGACACCTACTTACTTGAATCCCTCATGAAGGTAGCTAGCCCAACTGATCAATGATCTCGACAGTTAACTTGGTGCCCGCTGATGTTGATTCACGTGACCACCGGCCAGGTGCATTAATGTCGAGCCAGGCTGAGCCCAAGCCACCTTTTGCCGAAGATGAAACCCCGATACCGTTGTCGGTGACAGTTAGCACTAGTGAACTTTCTTTAACCGCCACCTGCACGCTGATTTCATGAGCGCCACCTGAACGAACCGAATTGCCTACTGCTTCATCGGCTATCAAGGCCGTACTTTTCCATTGTGTTGCGGTACCGAAATCCCCGCTCGGCAAAAAAAGTTCAATAGCGGCGATCCCGGCCCAGTCCTCAACTATCTGTGCTAATCGTGCGCGTCCTTCAGACACCTCACTGTTTACGTCGTCACGAAGCGTTCGCGATAGCCGATCTCGCGCCGAATTAATCACCTGAAGCGCTGAAGCATCGTCGTACTGAAGTGAGGCTTGCTCCAGCTGTAGGGCTATTGCAGTTAACTCCGACTGCACCCGATGATGCAGGTAAGTACCAAGCTGGGCATCTAGTTCGGCATTAACCTGCATCGCTGCAACCGCATAAACCTGCCCAATATCGATGCGCAGTTGCAGGCTAGCGATGATTAAGTTGCGCTCTGTCTGTACACCGAATAAGGCCGTAATAAAGACGACGCTAATGGGGATCGCTATCGCGACTACCATCGCACCATTGGGGTCAGGGCGAATACCAAGAATCTGGTTCCCGATTAGCTCCAGGCTCAGGCCGGCCGCGATGGGTAGTGCAATCACCGCAAGTGGGCTCACCCAGGGGCGCCAACTCGGATAGCTTCTAATAAGTCGGACGCGAATTAGCAACACAACTAGTGCCGAGAGCGCCGATATAGCAGCGACTTCCACCCCGATTACCAGACCTGCGGAGCGAGTGGAGCCGATACCGATTAGTGCCGCTAGCAAAACTACCGTTATCCGCAAAGGTGGATCCCAGTTGCTGATTGCGTCAAAGAGCAATCCTCCAAACCGGGTCGGTGGCGGTTCTACTTTTTTTTCAGCGAAAAGTTCGTGGCTTAGCGGCCGGATTTGTTGATCAACGGCATCGTGCAACATCTCGGCCGCCTCGTGAAGTTGGCGGCCAAGGTCACGCGATACATCTATCGAATCTAGTTCCTGTAGTACAGCTGTTCTTGCATTAGCTACTTCATCGACTATGTCACTTCGCCTAGCGTCCGGCACTGTAACCAATGCACGCTGCACCGCAACGGCCTGCCAAAATAAGGTTTCGAAGGTCGCGCGGTAATCCTTGTTCGCTTGGATCAGGTAGCCGATGCTGCCCATCCACACAGTGCTCATCAACGCCGAGGTGAGGATTTGATATACGGGGTGCATCCCGAAGCCAGCAGGATTCAGGCCGGAGGCCAATCCATTTATGACGAGGCCCCGCACCGCACCTGACACAACGAGGATTACGAGTACGGTACCCGGCTGATGGCAAATCCTTGGTGGAATAAGGCGAGTGAGTAAGACTAGGCCGCTAAATGCGCCCTGAGCCAACACCGCGATTGCTAGCCACGTTATGCGATCAGGTGCACCGCGCTCAAAGACTGGCACCGTGAAAACCACTCCGAGAACCCCACCGGGGATGTACCACAAAAGAGCGCGAGTAGAGAGGGCCGTGGGCGTTCCCAAGCGCCTCCACCAAATCGCACTATTCACCGGCATCAAGCTTTCCGGTGAGTTTTAGATACTCCTGCGTCAAGATCACTCGCACATTTCCATCATCTGGTGAGATACCTAGGCGCTCGGCTATTCGCGCCACCATTTTTTCGACCGCACTATTGCTCGTGCCTCGCTTCTCGGCAATTTGCGCATTGCTTAACCCTTGCACCACATCCCGCAAAACTTCATTTTGGGTTTGGGTTAGCGTTGGACCGTCAGCACCGGGCCCTGATCTTTGGGACACGGGCTTGGTTGCCGCCTCTAAGACGGCCTGTGCCACGATCTTCATTTCGTGCACATCACGCTTGCGAAGGTGAATCCCACCTTTAGGTAGCGGCGGTAAGTTAGAAGCCACCAACCGCGGATCATCGTAAGTAGTTAGCAACACGATGCCGATTTTCGGATAGCGCTCGCGCAAGGCCTTGGCCAGATCCAAACCAGTGGGCCCATCACCTAAATCAAGGTCCAAAAGTGCCACATGCACCGTATTTAGATCTGGGAGTGCCAAACATTGACTCGCCTTGCCTACTGCGGCGACTACTTCAAAATTCTTGCCGCTGAGGGCTGCCGCCAACGTGGTGCGCGTGAAGGCGTCATTGTCGACAATGACTACACGGCAGTTGCCCATGGCGATAGCATCTCACCACTTTGACTGCTCTAGTTAAACGACACCTATCGCTGCCAAGCGCTTGACCAAATAAGGCGAAAAATAGCCCGCGTACTTTGCCTGCAGGACGGGGTCGCGCCAGTCTGAGCCGGTTACCAGCTCGCGGCACCCTGGTTGGGCGCATAGGCACCTGAACTCGTCATAGTCGGAGGCATCACACATGGCGTAATCAAAAGTAAGTTCTTCGCCGGGCTCAATATCTCGCATGGCAATTAGCAGCGAGGAACCAGAAAGCCCGCAATTAGGCTCGCACGAATGGTTGAGCATGTCGCCCGGTTCTGGAGTGTCGGATGAAACTAGGTAAAGATCTTCGTCAACTTGGATTGATCGCCCTTGGCGATCGTGGCTCATCGTGGAGAGCATGTCGCGGGAAACTATCCAGCCACCAAATGCGGCGACAGTCTCACCCTTGCTGATCGGCTCAATAACAAACGAGCCCCATCCCTTTTCCCCTGCCGGGCGCGCCTGCGCCTTTGGCGTGAGCCAGTTGAAATCCATCCGACCGCCTTTCTCCTTCGATCACCGGCGATCCAGTTACGGCCGCGAGCTATTAGATTTACAAAGAACGAGAAGTGTGCCATACGTAAATGAACACCGAGACCAGGGCTACAAGCTGGCCTACGGGTGCGGGTACCGCTAGGCCGTGATTGACCCCCAGATCCTGCGCACCGATCCTGAGCGGATTCGCGAATCCCAGCGCCGCCGCGGTGAAAACGTGGATCTAGTTGATGATTTGGTGGCCGCTGACGTGGCCCGGCGCTCGGCCCAGCAGGAGTTTGAGGATCTGCGGGGTCGGCAAAATGCACTTAGTAAAGCGATTGGACCCCTGCAAGGCGCACTCAAGAAGGCAACAGATGCAACCGCCAAGGCCGCTGCCCAAGGCGAGGTTGACGCCCTTATGGCCGATGCGGGAGCACTCGCCGATCAGGTGAAGGCTGCTGAGGCCAACTTAAATGCGGCCAGCGGAGTTGCCGACCAACTAATTTTGCAATTGAGTAACTTGGTCAACTTGAATTCGCCGGTTGGGGGCGAAGCCGACTTCAAAGTACTCGAACAGGTCGGCACCCCCCGGGATTTCGTCGCTGAAGGTTTCGAACCTAAAGACCACATCGATATTGGTGAGCTTCTCGGTGCTATCGATACCAGTCGCGGGGCGAAAGTTTCAGGTGCCAGATTCTTCTACCTTGTTGGAGTCGGTGCCCAATTAGAGTTCGCACTTCTTAATCTGGCCATGCAGCAAGCAATGGGCAATGGCTTGGTGCCGGTAATCACCCCAACAATGGTGCTCCCAAGTGCGATGGAAGGTACCGGGTTCTTGGGCCAAGCGGCCGAGAATGTTTACCGCATTGAGAGTGATGACATGTATCTCGTCGGCACCTCGGAAGTCGCGCTCGCTGCCTTCCACGGTGATGAAATCATCGACGTTGATCAACTGCCCCTCCGGTATGCCGGTTGGTCGACCTGCTTTCGCCGGGAGGCTGGCTCCTACGGCAAAGACACCCGCGGCATCATTCGCGTGCACCAATTCGACAAAGTCGAGATGTTCGTTTCCACCACTCCAGAAGATGCCGAGGCTGAACATCAGCGGCTCTTGCAGTGGGAGAAAGACTTTATGGACGCCCTCGAAATCCCTTATCGCGTTATCGATGTTGCAACCGGTGACCTCGGCTCCAGCGCTGCACGCAAATTCGATATTGAGGCGTGGATACCGACCCAAGGCAACTACCGCGAAGTAACCAGTACCTCAAATACCACCGAGTTCCAAGCGCGGCGGTTAAAGATCCGCATGCGCGATGGTAAAGAAGTGCGCCCATTGGCGACCTTGAACGGCACGCTCTGTGCGATGCCGCGCATAATCGTCGCGATTCTTGAAAACCATCAACAAGCTGACGGTTCTGTTCGCATCCCAACCGCCTTGCAACCTTTCCTTGCCGGCCAGCAAGTGTTCACTCCGAAGGTCTAGCATGACCAAAATGCCACAGCTCACCTTGCCGGACGATTTCTTCCCGGAGTTAATTGCCCTAGATATCGACGACACAATCACCGAACATATGGGCAACGTCGGAGAGCGAGTCATTGATGCCGTCGCCGCTATCCGAGCGGCGGGGGTACAAGTTGTACTTGCCACCGGGCGATCCATATCGACCACCACCCCTGTCGGTCGGGCCTTAGGCCTAGATGGCTGGGTGGTTTGCAGTAACGGCGCTGTGCTGGCAACAATTGAACCCGAAACCGTAATTGATGCCATCACTTTTGACCCAAAGCCGGTACTTGACCAACTGATCCAGCAACTACCCGATGCCATCTATGCCGTAGAAGATGCCAACGGCATCTTTCTAACAACCAAAACTTTTGGTGCCAACGCCCTCGGGATGTCAGTCCGTGAAGTTTCCTTCGACCATCTCACTGTCAATCCAGCCGTGCGGCTTGTCGTTCGCAGTGAAGACCACCGCGAAGATGGCTTTGGCGAGATCGTCAAACAGATGGGTTTGCATAGCGTGATATTCGGCATCGGCGACGTGGCCTGGATGGATATCGGGCCGGTCGGAGTTAATAAGGCGACCATGTTGGCCCACCTGTGCACCCGCCTTGACGTTAACCCCGCCAAAACCCTGGCCATCGGTGATTTCGTAAATGACATCGAAATGCTCAAGTGGGCCGGAGTTGGTGTGGCTATGGGGTCTGCATCCCCGGCGGTCATGGCCGCGGCTGACACCATCACTAGCGCCACCCCGGGCATCGGGGTGGCCGAAGTGCTAGACGCCCTCCTGGCCTAGCTACACCTATATTTTTCGAGGCTCGAGAGTGAAGCAAAGCGAATACACTTGCACTTAGTGGTATACAGGTGGTATACCTTAGAAATGACCGCAACCACAGTCAAGGTTTCAGCTGAAACCCGCGATCGGATTAACGAGTTAGCGGCTGGCCAGGGCCTAACCGCGGGGAGCATGATTGAAAAGGTGCTCGCCGACTACCTCTGGCGCCAGGAAGTCGCGCTTGCGAAGCAGCAAATGCTGGACGCGCCCGCAGAAGTTTGGGCCGCATATCTAGAAGAAACGCAAACTATGGACGGTTCCCTGGCTGACGGGCTGATGGTCGATCCGTGGTGAGCACTATGTCGGTGGTTAACTCGATGTCACGTGCCGGCACTGTCGTTTGGGCTGATTTCGGTACCACCCAAGGTCGCGAGCAATCTGGGCAACGTCCGGCCCTCGTCATCGCGTCAACCGATTTTGAAGATGTAGTTCAAGGGCTCACGATTCTCTTGCCTTGCACGCGTACGGATCGCGGCTGGAACAACCACATTTTGTTAACCGGGCAGACCGGGCTCGACACACCAACTTTCGCAATGACAGAGCAACCACGAACTACTAGCACTGCTCGAATACAGCGCGTTCTCGGACGCGTCGATGCAAACTGTTTGGCGACGATCAGCAGGTGGACGCACCTTTGGATGCATGAACCCGCTAGGGCGCGGTAATCCCATCGGCAAAAGCCGCCGTCAGCGCAGCGCGCCACTCCCGCATCGGTGTTAGCCCAACGGACTCCCACTTATCTTGACCGAGTACTGAATACGCAGGCCTTGGCGCCGGCCGCACGAAGCTGGCCGAGTCAGTTGCGAGCACCCGCTGGGGATCTGCCCCGATGTTTTCAAAAATGGCCCGAGTGAGTTCGAACCAGGTAGTTGCGCCCGAGTTCGTCGCATGAAAGGTACCGGCCGGTGGGCGGGCATCAAGTAGTAACAGGATTTGCTTGGCTAGATCACCGGCGTAAGTAGGCTGCCCGCGTTGGTCATCAACAACCGACACGTTGTCGCGGACCGACTCCAACCCCAACATTGTCTTCACGAAGTTATTGCCCTGCAAGCCGTAAAGCCATGCGGTGCGCACCAGGTAGTGGGCTCCCGGAAGCACCTCTTGCACCGCGATCTCGCCGGCCAATTTGGTGCGCCCGTACGCAGTCTTGGGATCAGGCCTGGCGTCCTCAGCGTAAGGAGTGTTTGCATCACCAGCGAATACGTAGTCGGTGGAGATTTGCACGAGCCATGCGCCGGCAACTTTGCAGGCCTCGGCGAGTACTCGTGGGCCTTCGCCATTTACTTTCAGGGCGTCGGCCTCATGCTCCTCGGCGGCATCGACCGCCGTCCAGGCCGCGCAATTGATGACGACGTCGGGTGCAAACTGCGCGAAAACCTCGCGCACTGAGTCTGGAGCAGCGATGTCAATGTCGGGTAGGTCAATGCCCAAGGCGACATCCGCTGCTCGAGCCGAGAGGAGGTCAACCAGCGCGCTGCCTAATTGACCATTGCCCCCGGTGACAAGTACCCGCATGCGAACTACAACGCCGCTTTAGCTTTAAGGGGGCGCCACCAGGCCTCATTTGCCCGGTACCAAGCAACGGTTTCAGCAAGGCCTTCATCGAATTGGTGTTGCGGGGTGTATCCGAGTGCTCGAACCTTCGAGTCATTAACGGAATAACGGCGGTCGTGCCCTTTGCGATCTTCGACCGGCTGCACTGAACTCCAGTCAGCGCCCATTGCGGTGAGCACCCGTTCGGTTAATTCACGGTTATTAAGTTCGTGCCCCCCGCCAATGTTGTAGGACTCACCAGCTCGGCCTTTAGCGATGACAATCGCGATACCTCGGCAGTGATCGTCAACGTGCAACCAATCGCGCACATTCATGCCATCACCATAAAGGGGCACCTTGCCACCATCAATTAAGTTGGTGACAAAAAGTGGCACCACTTTTTCAGGGAATTGATAGGGGCCGTAGTTGTTCGAGCATCTGGTGCTCGAAACGTTCAGGCCGTAAGTTACGAAGTACGCACGAACAAGCATCTCCGCCGCTGCTTTCGCCGCTGAGTATGGCGAGTTCGGCAGCAGGGGTTCGTTTTCGGTCCACGAGCCCGCATCAATCGACCCGTAAACCTCGTCGGTGCCGATATGGACGGTACGGGCGATACCGTGGCGCAGGCAGGCGTCCAGAATTGTCTGGGTGCCTACGACATTAGTGATGATGAAATCCTGCGGGCCGTGAATAGAGCGATCAACGTGGGTTTCGGCCGCAAAGTTCACGACAATGTCGTGGCCCGGGAGGACCTGATCTAACAGATCACCATCGCAGATATCGCCCTGCACAAATTTGTAGCGCGGGTCATCTGCAACAGTCGCTAGATTTTCTAGATTGCCCGCGTAAGTGAGTTTGTCGTACACCGTGACAGCCGTGACGTCGGTTCCGTACTCGCCAGCAAGTAGCTGGCGCACGAAATGTGAGCCAATAAAACCAGCTGCTCCCGTGATGAAGTAACGCACTGCTAGTTTCCTTTCAGGTTGGTCAGCCAGCCTTGTGCTTGTGCAAAATCCTTATCGGTGACCCGGGCGTGCGGTACTGCAAGTGACCTCGGGTAGGAGATGCGTGTCATCGAACTGTCCCGCGCGCAAGTTCGACGGCTTTCATTTCCTCAGGAGACAATTCAATATCAGGCTTACCAGCGGTGATTCCCTTTAGATAGGTGCGAGTCTCGGCCCGCCCGTGAATTGAGGTCAACACCAAACCATCGCCAGCATCGTCTAGGAGCGCTGCCGAGAATGAGTAGCGTCCCCCTAGGTCACCGAGAGCGTCGTACCGGATTACCGAAACGTGCCTTAGAGACTCGGCCACCTCTTGGCGGGTTTTTGTCAGCACCCGGTCGAGGTCGGCTACGTCGTGGCGCAACTCCTGAAAATCCTCTACCGCGCGGGCGACCACATCCACGAAAGTTTCGCGGCCATCGATCGCCTCCAAGAGCACCAGGGAGCGCCGCAGGTGCGACAGGCGAACCAAGGCGACCGTGGCAACAATGAGCCCCACAACGCCGATGAGGACGCCGGCCAGCGCAATCACGCTAAGAGCACCGGAGTCCACGCCTGAAAGCCTAGTCGCAGGCGCCCGGAGATCTTGTAGGGTTGTGAGTCATGAACCTCACAGCCGAACTAACCTCGCGCGGGGCGGGGTTCGCGTTCGGGCTCTTGCTGTTCGCGATGGCCTCGCTGAGCCTGCTACGCACCGTGGTGGTTCCGCGAAATTTGCGCTCTCTCATCACAGATTTGGTGATCAACGGTGTTGTCGGCGCTAGCCGGTTAATCGCGAAAGTTAGCCGTACCTATATGGGGCGTGACGCTGCACTTGCCTGGGCCGGCCCTTTGATCATCATCGCGCTACTAATCACTTGGCTGATGTGCTACATCTTTGCCTACGGATTCTTGATCTACGGAATCAGCGGGCAACCACTCGGGGCTTCAATTGTCCAATCTGGATCAAGTTTGCTGACACTGGGCTTTGCCTATGACAACGGCAGTAGCAATGCGACACTGCTTGATTTCTTTGCCGCCATAACAGGCCCGGTAGTGATTGCATTAATGATCGGGTACCTGCCCTCCCTCTACCAGACCTTCATCGACCGTGAAGTCCCGGTGACCCTCATGGCAACGGATGCCGGTGAGCCCGCCTGGGGCCCTGAACTACTTTCGCGGATTTCCCTTGCTAAATCACTTCCGGATCTGCCGATGCATTTAGGTAAGTGGGCACCATGGGCGGCAAAATTGCGCATGACTCATATCACGTACCCGATGTTGATGTATGTCCGATCTGGCCGCGGAACCAGACACTTCTTGGTTTCAC
>WLHM01000240.1 GCA_009702725.1 Actinomycetota bacterium
CCGTTGACAAGATGTACCACGCGGTTGTCCAAGGGCTATTGGACCCGCTGCGGGGCACCATCGATGCGCCCATTGACCGGCACCCGTCCCAGGACTATCGATTTGCGGTGGTCAGTGGTGGTAAGCCGAGCATTACCCATTACGAAACCCTCGAAGCATTTTCACATGGATCGCTGGTGGAGATCCGCCTCGAAACTGGGCGTACGCACCAAATTCGGGTACACACGGCTGCCATGCGTCACCCATGTGTCGGGGATCTGACATATGGTTCAGATCCGGTGCTAGCGGCGAAGTTGGGGTTAAAGCGCCAGTGGTTACACGCGGTGCGGTTGGGGTTCGAACACCCAGGTAACGGGGAGTGGATTTGCGTCGAGAGCGAATATCCAGCGGATCTGAAACTTGCGTTGGTGCGCCTACAAGAAGGCGCATGATCGGAAAGTTAGGGTGGGCAAATGGCTGAGGATGGGTTTGTACACCTACATGTGCATACCGAATTCTCAATGCTCGATGGCGCGGCGCGGCTGGGAGATTTAATGTACGAGGCGGCCAAACTCAAGATGCCCGCCGTAGCCATTACCGACCATGGCAATCTTTATGGTGCCTACGACTTCTATAAGACCGCCCGTGAACACGGCATCAAGCCAATCATCGGGCTAGAGGGGTATTACGCGCCACAGGGTCGATTCGAGCGCCGACCCTTTGACTTCGGTGGCGGCTTTGATGAGGGCACCCCTGAAGACCCAACCGTTGGGCGCGGCAAGTTCAGTTACACCCACATGACTCTTTGGGCTGAAAATACCGCGGGCATGCACAATCTTTTTAGGCTCTCGTCACTTGCGAGCCTTGAGGGGTATTACCACAAGCCGCGTTTTGATCGCGACCTGCTTGAAAGGTACGGCAAAGGGCTTATTGGAACGACCGGGTGCCCGAGCGGTGAAGTGAACCGCTGGCTACAAGCCGGTCAATACGAAAAGGCATTGGCCGCTGCCGCTGATTTTCGCGACATCCTTGGCCCGGGTAATTATTTCTGTGAAGTCATGGAGCACGGGCTCGATATTGAGAAGCGCTTCCGCGAAGATTTATTACGCATTGCCCGATCCTTGGACCTGCCGATAGTTGCAACTAATGACTTGCACTATGTGCATGCAGAAGACGCCGCCACCCACGATGTGCTGCTGTGTATCGGCACGCGTACCACGATGGATGATCCGAAGCGTTTTAGATTTGATGCCCGCGATTTTTATCTTAAGAGCTCACAGGAGATGCGTGAACTGTGGAGTGAACTACCCGAGGCCTGCGATAACACGTTATTGATTGCTGAGCGCTGCAATGTTGAGTTCGCCGAAGGCGCCAACTTGATGCCACAATCGCCGGTGCCTGAGGGTGAGTCCGAAGAGTCTTGGTTGGTCAAGGAAGTTGAAATCGGCCTACATCGCCGGTTCGGCGACACCATCCCTGACAACGTTCGAGCCCAGGCCACCTACGAGGTTGGTGTCATTTGCCAAATGGGCTTCCCGGGTTATTTCTTGGTGGTAGCCGATCTGGTTCGGTATGCCAAGACCAACGGGATTCGAGTCGGCCCCGGCCGTGGCTCGGCGGCCGGTTCGATGCTGGCATACGCACTAGGTATCACCGATCTAGATCCGATTAGGCACGGATTGCTGTTTGAGCGTTTTTTGAATCCTGAGCGCATTTCGATGCCTGATATTGATATTGACTTCGATGAGCGCCGGCGCTCAGACATGATCCGGTATGCAACCGATAAATACGGCGAAGCCCACGTGGCGCAGATCATCACCTATGGATCCATTAAGGCGAAGGCGGCGATTAAAGACAGTGCGCGGGTTTTAGGCTACCCATACGCACTCGGTGATCGCATCACCAAGTCAATGCCCCCCGCGGTGATGGGCAAAGACATCTCACTCGCTGGAGTGTTTGACCCAAAGGATGCCCGTTACAGCGAGGCTACTGAATTTCGCACCTTGTACGAAGCAGATGATGATGCGCGCCGAATTGTTGATACCGCCCGCGGCCTTGAGGGTTTGAAACGTCAACCGGGCGTGCACGCTGCTGGCGTAATTCTATGTCGCGAACCTTTGATGGACGTTATTCCGGTTTGGCGCCGCGATCAAGATGGTGCCATCATCACCCAATTCGACATGGGCGCCTGCGAAGCACTCGGGCTTTTGAAGATGGATTTCCTTGGGCTACGCAACCTCACAGTGCTTGACGATTGCCTTAAGTACATTGAGGCAAATCGATCCGAAGTTGTGGTTCTAGAGGACCTAACGCTTGACGACAAGGCGACATTTGAATTACTCGCGCGCGGCGACACCCTCGGGGTTTTCCAACTTGATGGCGGCCCGATGCGGGCACTGCTTCGGTCAATGCAACCGGATAGCTTCGAAGATATTTCTGCAGTATTGGCACTTTATCGACCTGGCCCGATGGGTGCTAATGCCCACAATGATTATGCAGACCGCAAAAATGGCCGCAAGCCTGTTGTTCCGATTCATCCCGAACTAGAAGAACCACTCGCTGAGATTCTTGGTGATACTTATGGCCTCATTGTGTATCAAGAGCAAGTTATGGCGATCGCTCAAAAACTAGCCGGTTACTCCTTGGGCAAAGCGGATCTACTGCGCCGGGCGATGAGCAAAAAGAAGCGCGAAATCTTGAAGAAGGAGTTTGTGCCATTCGAGGCCGGAATGCATGCCAATAATTTCTCCGATGAGGCGATTACCCGGCTCTGGGAGATCTTGGTGCCTTTCTCGGACTACGCCTTTAATAAGGCTCACACCGCGGGGTACGGGATGGTCTCCTACTGGACCGCCTACCTCAAGGCCAATTACCCGGCCGAATACATGGCAGCGCTGCTTACCTCGGTCAAGGACGACAAAGATCGCTCTGCGATATACCTAAATGAGTGCCGTCGGATGGGCCTCAAGGTACTGCCACCGGATGTGAATGACTCGGATTTCGATTTCACGCCGCGGGGTACCGATATTCGCTTTGGGCTTTCGGCCATTCGCAATGTCGGCGGCAACGTGGTTGATTCCATTATTACTACCCGGCGGCGGGTTGGACGCTTTGAAAACTTCCATGATTTTATCGCGAAGGTCGAAGTATCCGTATGCAATAAGCGGGTAGTGGAATCACTGGTAAAGGCTGGGGCTTTCGACTCCTTTGGGCACACCCGTAAAGGTTTGGTGCAGGTACATGAAGAAGTTGTCGATTCTGCGGTGGATATCAAGCGCGCCGAGGCAATCGGCCAATTCGATCTTTTCGGTGGCCTAGAGGCACAGGGTGATTCGGCCCTGGTGTCACAAGCTGAAATCTCCCTAG
>WLHM01000241.1 GCA_009702725.1 Actinomycetota bacterium
AATTTTTCAGGCGCGAGCCGGCCAAAGGGGAGGATGGCCCGCAGCTAACCGAGAACGCTAAGAGCATGTGGGCTCAGGTGCAGCTTGCCAAAAGCCGTCCGTTGTGGCGAGTCTTGGTGGCACTTTCAATCCGGCACGTAGGCCCAACTGCTGCGCAGTCCCTTGCTCGAGTGTTCGGACATCTCGATTCGATTAGTTCGGCCAGTATTTCGGAGCTCGCCGAGGTTGATGGAGTCGGCGAAACCATTGCCGTGGCAGTGCACGAGTGGTTTAGCGAGCCTTGGCATCAACAGGTGGTCTCAAAATGGCGTGCCGGTGGTGTGCAGTTTGCAGATGAAGGTGGTGAATCGACATCGGATGAGTTCGCGGGTCTGGTGGTAGTTATCACCGGATCTTTGGCCGGTTACACCCGCGATAGTGCGGCTGCGGCCGTAACAAGTCGTGGAGGCAAAGTATCGGGTTCTGTCTCGTCCAAGACCAGTGTTTTGGTCGCCGGTGAAAGCGCCGGGTCAAAATTCGACAAAGCTGTAGCCCTTGGCGTCCCGGTTATCGGTGCGGCCGGATTTGAAGTAATGCTCACCGACGGGCTGGAAGCGGCGCTGACTACAATCACGCAGTGACCGCAATTACCCGCCAAGAAGTCGCCCATCTGGCCAAGTTGGCACGTCTTGACCTAACCGCTCCCGAACTTGACCACTACGCGGAGCAGCTAGCCGTAATTTTGCAGTCGGTTGCCCGAATCTCTGAGGTGGCCGCCGATGACATCCCCCCAACCTCCCATCCGGTCCCGATTGAAAATGTTTTCCGTGACGACATCGCGTACCCGGGATTAGATCGGGCCGAGGTGTTCGCCTCTGCTCCGGCGACTCAAGATGATCGCTTCCGAGTCCCCAGGATTTTGGACGAGGAGCAAGCATGAGCAGCGTTAATGCCGACCTCATCCGCCAATCTGCCAGTGTGCTTGCTGCAGCAATTTCCGAAGGGGAGATTTCATCCCTTGAAGTGACCAAGGCCCATCTGGCGCGCATCGCTGAGGTTGACGAGAAAGTTCACGCTTTTCTGCACGTGACCAGTGAAGCAGCGCTCGCAGCGGCCGAATTAGTCGATGAAAAACGTAGATCAGGAGCTAAGTTAGGGGCCCTAGCCGGGGTGCCGATCGCGGTTAAGGATGTCCTGACGATGCGCGGGGTGCCGACTACCTGCGGATCCAAAATTCTTGAAGGCTGGCGGCCGCCGTATGACTCCACAGTTGTGGCGCGCTTGCGGGCAGCCGACATGGTGATCTTGGGCAAGACCAACATGGATGAATTCGCGATGGGCTCTTCAACCGAGCACTCCGCGTACGGTCCTACACACAATCCATGGGATTTAACGCGGATTCCAGGTGGTTCCGGTGGTGGCTCGGCGGCTTCGCTGGCAGCCTTTGAGGCGCCACTGGCGATTGGTACCGACACCGGCGGATCAATTCGTCAGCCGGCGGCGGTCACCGGCACGGTTGGAGTCAAGCCCACTTATGGTGGAGTTTCCCGATACGGCTTAGTGGCATTGGCGTCATCACTTGATCAGGCCGGCCCATGCGCCCGTTCGGTGCTAGATGCCGCGTTACTTCACTCCGTAATTGCCGGGCATGACCCACGCGACTCAACATCGATTAACGCGCCGGCGCCCGACGTCGTGGGTGCGGCGAATCGTGGCGATGTACGTGGGATGCGAATTGGCCTAGTTAAGGAGCTCAGTGGTGCGGGCTATCAGCCCGGAGTTTTGCGGCGGTTTAACGAAGCCGTCGAGTTACTTCAAGGCCTCGGGGCCGAGGTAATCGAGGTTTCCTGCCCGAACTTTGAATACGCACTTGGCGCCTACTATTTGATTCTTCCGTCTGAGGCTTCCAGTAATCTCGCGCGCTTCGACGGCATGCGCTATGGGCTTCGGGCTGGCGATGACGGATCAAATTCTGTTGAACAAGTGATGTCACTTAGTCGCGAGGCCGGGTTTGGAGCCGAAGTGAAGAGGCGCATCATGCTCGGTACCTATGCGCTCTCGAGCGGTTATTACGATGCCTACTACGGACAAGCCCAAAAAGTGCGGACTCTAATAACGCGAGATTTCAATGCGGCGTTCGATAAGGCGGATGTGCTCATCTCGCCGACGGCGCCAACTACTGCGTTCAAAATCGGCGAAAAAGTTGATGATCCGCTGGCCATGTACTTAAACGACATCGCCACCATTCCGGTAAATCTGGCTGGTAACTGTGCGATGTCGTTACCGGTTGGCCTCGCGCCAGAAGATGGGCTGCCGGTGGGTTTGCAGATCATGGCACCGCCGATGGCCGATGACCGGCTCTATCTGGTGGGCTCGGCACTTGAGTCGGCGCTTACCGACAAATGGGGCCACCTACTAATCGAGGAGGTGCCAAGCCTGTGAGCACCAATCATGAAACCGTGCCTTTTGAAGAAGCCATGACCAGGTACGAACCGATCATCGGTCTTGAGGTGCATGTCGAATTAGGCACTAACTCAAAAATGTTCTGCTCATGCTCTACAACTTTCGGCGCCGAACCCAATACCCAGGTTTGCCCGGTATGTCTTGGGCTACCCGGCTCGATGCCAGTACTCAATCGGGTGGCCGTTGAGTCAACCATTCGTATAGGTCTTGCACTCAATTGCGATATTGCCACCTGGTGCCGATTTGCTCGCAAGAACTATTTTTACCCGGATATGCCAAAGGATTATCAAGTCAGCCAGTATGACGAACCCCTATGCACCAATGGTTGGCTTGATGTCACCGTTGCCACCGATGAAGGTCCGCAAGTGGTGCGCGTTGAAATCGAGCGGGTACATATGGAAGAGGACACCGGCAAGCTCACCCATGCTGGCGGTGCCACCGGCCGAATTCACGGGGCTGACTATTCATTGGTTGACTACAACCGAGCTGGTATTCCGCTCATCGAAATTGTTACCAAGACAGTGTTAGGCACGGGGACTTTGGCGCCGGCTGTTGCGCGGGCTTATGTCACAGAGTTACGTGATGTAATGCGTGCTCTGGGAGTCTCTGATGTGCGTATGGAGGAAGGCTCCCTTCGCTGTGACGCCAACCTTTCACTGAATAAGCCTGGTGAGGGCTGGGGCACTCGCAGTGAAACAAAGAATGTGAATTCACTGAGGTCAGTTGAGCGCGCGGTGCACTCTGAAATCGAAAGGCAGGCCGCAGTTCTAGACTCCGGTGGTCGAGTAATTCAAGAGACCCGCCACTTTCAGGAAGACACCGGACGCTCAATCTCGGGTCGGTCTAAAGAACAGGCCGAGGATTACCGCTACTTCCCCGAGCCAGACTTAGTACCAATA
>WLHM01000242.1 GCA_009702725.1 Actinomycetota bacterium
GGGTCAAGGAATTGCTGAATTCGAATTACCTCACCGAAGTGCAGGATAAGTGACAACGACACTAGGGCAGCACCTATTGCAATCATCGTCGCGATTCCAATGACAGCACCTCGAATGACTACGCGAATATCACTTGGTATTGCATCAATGATCACCGCCCGCATCGATGAACCGCGTAATACTCCCCACGTCAATGAAAGCACGGAAATCGCCAATGCTGCTAACAGCGCGTACTTTGTCGAGGTGCGGGCACCCGGAACCCGCGCCAGGAAACTCACCACGGAAACAATCAAGGTGTAGATCACCGCACCACCACCGGCAACCAAGAGCCAATCACGAACGCTATCGACTCGAGCTGCCCGCCCGGCCCAACGTCCGGCGTGAATAAGTAAGTAAACCGGGATAACTAGAAGTCCCCACGGCAATAGTGAGTACGTAGCGCTTTCCACTTGTACGGGAACATCGTGACCCACCACCCAAACCAGCCCGGAGGTGCGCAAAACCTGCACCCAGCCGGCGGTGGATTGCACCGAAGCCACCCAAGCGGCGAGCACCGGCAAGGCAAATATCGCCCAGCCCAGTGCGGCGGCCCAAATCGCCGCTAACGGCGCAACAACCCACCAAGCACGTGGACTTGGGGTATCAACCGGAGCACTCACCGCCATAGCGTCGCAGGGTTGACACAACCGCGGGCGGACCGCCACGCATTCTCGACTGGGATTTCATCACCCATGGATGACTAACCATGCCGAAGCCACTGCACTTAAGAACAATGCGACTCGAACGAAAATCACCGGGCTCATCAGACGAAACACGAAGTAGCCAGAAACTGCGCCCAATCCAAGCAGCGGGGCAAACCACAAATTTGCGATTAATGAATCCGAGGTAATGAGCCCAAGTGCCAAGACGAATGGCACTTTTGACATATTCAGGACGAAAAAAAACCAGGTTGATGTGCCCATAAAAACTAACATCGGGACTCGCATCCGGACCAAATAGATCGACATGGCAGCGCCACCGGCGTTCGCTGCCATCGTCGTAACTCCGGTTACTGCACCAAAAAGTATTACGGCCACCGGGTTGGTCATTGCCGGTGAATCCGAGGGGTCACTGCCAGCCTTGCGTTGGCGCGAAAACTCAATGACCACGGATATCAAAATTATGATTCCGACCAAACGATTTAGCACCGCGGTATCCAGGTAGTAGAACATCAGCGCGGTGATAACAAAACCGAGCAAGACACCAGGAATCAACTTGCGAATTAGTCGCCAGTTGGCATGTTGCCTATATAGGGCGAGTGCAATGAAATCCCCTGCAATAAGTACCGGCACTGCGAATCCCGCGGCGATAGTTGGCGATAAAGCCAGCACTAGCAACAGACCAGCTAGCACACCGAGGACCGGCATGGCGGTTTTGGAAACGCCGTAGAGGAAAACCCCGGTGCCGACTAAGCCAATCAATAGCGGAGTCCAGACTTCAGGCAAGTTATTCCTCGATAGTGAATTTCACCTCTTCGCCCTAGGCCAAGAAATGATTAACCCTTCATGAGCTCCCGCATGATCCGCGCGGTCGCTGAAGGTGTCTTACCGACCTTTACCCCAACCGCTTCAAGGGCTTCCTGCTTAGCGACAGCTGTTCCCGCGGAACCCGAGACAATCGCACCCGCGTGGCCCATAGTCTTACCTTCTGGGGCAGTGAAACCAGCAACATAACCAACAACCGGCTTGGTTATGAATTCAGCAATATAGGCGGCTGCGCGCTCCTCAGCGTCGCCCCCGATTTCTCCGATCATGACAATGGCATCGGTTTCTGGGTCATCTTGGAAGGCCTGGAGGCAATCAATATGCGTGGTTCCGATTATTGGATCCCCGCCGATCCCGACACAGGTAGAGAAACCAATATCGCGCAGCTCGTACATCATCTGGTAAGTCAATGTGCCGGATTTTGAAACCAAGCCGATGCGCCCCGCTTTAGTGATGTCAGCCGGGATGATGCCCGCGTTGGACTGCCCCGGGCTGATGATGCCCGGGCAGTTCGGGCCAATGAGACGGGTGGCACCGGAGTTTTGCGAATACTGGAAGAACTGCGCAGCGTCGTGCACCGGGATACCTTCGGTAATAACTACCGCGAGTGGGATCTTTGCATCGACGGCTTCGAGCACCGCGGCCTTGGCGAACTTCGGTGGCACAAAGACCACACTCACGTTGGCGCCGGTAGCCGACATCGCTGATTGCACATCATCAAAAATCGGGATCCCGTCAACTTCTTGCCCGGCCTTACCCGGAGTAACACCGGCGACTACTTGGGCACCGGATGCCACCATGCGACGGGTGTGCTTAGTGCCCTCCGACCCGGTCATGCCCTGAACGAGAATCCTGCTATTACTATCGAGCCAGATTGCCATGTGCGCGCGCCCTTACTTTCCGGCCTTGCGTGCAGCTGCCAGTTCGGCAACACGACGCGCAGCATCATCCATGGTGTCAACAATTTCAATAAGAGGGTGATTAGCCTCGGTCAGTATGCGGCGACCTTCAACCGCGTTATTTCCATCAATTCGGCACACAATTGGCTTTGAAAGGGGCGCGCCCTCGGACTTCAGCATTTCTAGCGCCTGCAACACCCCATTAGCCACCGCGTCACAGGAAGTAATGCCGCCGAAGACATTGACGAATACCGCCTCAACCTCAGGGTCATTCAAGACAATGTCGAGCCCGTTGGCCATAACCGTCGCACTGGCACCGCCGCCAATATCCAGGAAGTTCGCCGGCTTGATGCCGCCGAACTCTTCACCGGCGTAGGCAACGACGTCGAGTGTGCTCATGACGAGACCCGCGCCATTGCCGATGATGCCAACTTCACCATGCAGTTTCACGTAGTTAAGTTCGAATTCCTTCGCCCTTAGCTCAATCGGGTCGGTGCCTTCGCGGTCGACGAAGTCGGCGTGGCTGGCATTACGGTAGCTCGCGTTGTCATCAAGGGTGACTTTGCCGTCAAGAGCCAGCACCTTGCCACTTGGCGCGATCACTAATGGGTTGACTTCAACCAAAGTTGCATCTTCATCCACCATGACATTCCACAGCTGCACCATGATCGCAATAACTTGATCGCGTACGGCAGGAGGGAAGTTCGCTGCATCGACAATCTCTGCGGCCTTCTGCTCGTCAACACCTAGCAGTGCGTCAACGCGGATCATTGCCAGATCTTGTGGTCGGGTCGCCGCAACCTCTTCGATCTCGACGCCACCTGCGGTGCTAGCCATCGCGAGGAAGGCGCGGTTTGCCCGATCAAGAAGGAACGAAACGTAGTACTCATCGGTGATGTCTGA
>WLHM01000243.1 GCA_009702725.1 Actinomycetota bacterium
ATATCGATTGGTTGATGACGCGAATCTTGGCGATAACCGACAACCGGCTACGCCGAGCCGGCCTTGTAACCGACGCCTCTGACCGTGACAACAATCGCCGGATCTTCTGGATCGTGCTCGATTTTGGCACGAAGGCGCTGTACGTGGACATTCACCAATCGGGTATCTGCCGCATGGCGATATCCCCATACATCTTGCAGGAGCACCTCGCGCGTGAAAACCTTCCCGGGCCGCCGCGCCAAACAAACGAGGAGATCAAACTCAAGGGGTGTTAGCGAAAGCGCTTGACCATCGCGAGTGACTTGATGCCCGCTGACGTCGATGGCTAAATCACCGATAGTCAAAGTTAAAGGTGGCGCATCATCATTGCGGCGCATCCGAGCGCGGATCCGAGCAACCAACTCCTTTGGCTTAAATGGTTTTACGATGTAGTCGTCAGCACCTGACTCCAGACCCACAACGACATCAACGGTGTCGGTCTTCGCGGTGAGCATGACGATGGGCACACCAGATTCAGCGCGGATTGATCGGCACACATCAATGCCATCGCGCCCCGGAAGCATCAAATCAAGTAGTACGACATCGGGTTTGCAACTTCGAAAGACCTGGAGTGCCTGCGCGCCATCACCACAAAAGACGGGTTCAAAGCCTTCACCCCGCAAGACGATGCCCAACATTTCGGAGAGGGCTTGGTCATCATCGACAATGAGGACGCGGCCACGGGCCGACAAAGGCGGGCCTTGTTGGGTGTTCATGACCCTATGGTGCCACTCCTGGCAAACCAATGACGAGAATTACCGCAGCTGGCGCATTAACCACCCCGTGGGCGACCATCGATGCCCCCAATGAGCCGGTGCGCAGGCGGACGATGCCGAGGACCAATCCGATGGTGACCAACACCCCGAGTCGGGCCGGTTCTAGGTGAAAAAGGGCAAATGCCACGGCCGTTATGACCACGGACAGCACCGGACCCACACCATGTTTACGCAAGGCCGCGAAGAATAGGCCGCGAAATGCCAGCTCTTCAGCAATTGGGGCGCCCACCGCGATCATCAGCCCAAAAGCAATGAGTAGCCAATAATCACCCAAGGCCTTTAGCTCAACACCCACATCGCCGGCCGCTGAGTTGAACTCACCAAAAATTGCCGCTGTGGCCAACGCAACCACAACCGCGGCGATAATGGCTATTACCCCACCAACTAGCCCCGAGCCGGCATCACGCCAACTTAGGCTCAAGGACAGATCCATGCGTGGGCCGTTGCCTCTAACCGAGGTGATAAAAAGCGGCCACCCCGCAAGAGCCAACCACGGCGCCATTCCTCCGACCAAAACCTGAATCGCAAGTGGCGCCGACAGTGCGTCCAAGATAAGTGCCGCAGCAACACCCAGCACCAAGGCGCCACCCAAGGTGATCAGGACATCCCATAGACCCCAACGCGCTGCTTTCACTGGTGGGGTGTCAATCATGGGGCCACGTTACCGCGGTGCTGGCTTACAAGACCGTGGCCCCAATTTCGAAGTGCAGTCAGTTCACTCCTAGTAGCGGTAATTCTCTGGCTTGTAGGGGCCGAATACGTCAACACCTAGGTACTCCGCCTGCTTCTTGTTCAATTCGGTTAGACGCACACCAAGTGCATCAATGTGGAGGCGTGCGACTTTCTCGTCGAGTGCCTTAGGCAGCGTGTACACGCCAAGTGGGTACTCGTCGAGCTTGGTGAATAGCTCGATCTGGGCCAACACCTGGTTCGTGAATGAGGTACTCATCACGAAGGACGGGTGACCGGTGGCGTTACCAAGATTCAGCAGGCGTCCCTCGGAGAGCATGATGATCGATTTGCCGTTAGCAAACGTCCATTCATCAACCTGCGGCTTGATGGTTTTGCGCACGACACCTGGTGTCTCAGCGAGGCCGGCGATATCAATTTCGTTATCGAAGTGGCCGATGTTGCCAACGATCGCTTGGTGCTTCATCTTGCCCATTTGCTCGGCGGTAATGACGTCGTAGCAGCCCGTGGCGGTGATGAAAATATCAGCAATATCAAGGACATCTTCAAGCTTGGCCACCTGATAGCCGTCCATTGCCGCCTGCAGCGCGCAGATCGGGTCGATCTCGGTGATGATCACGCGGGCGCCTTGACCCCGTAGTGAGTCAGCCGAGCCCTTACCCACATCACCAAAGCCGCAAACCACAGCGACTTTTCCACCGATCATGGTGTCGGTGGCGCGGTTAATGCCATCGATAAGCGAATGACGGCAACCATACTTGTTGTCGAACTTGCTCTTGGTTACCGAATCATTGACGTTGATGGCTGGGAATATGAGTTCACCCGCACGCATCATTTCGTAGAGACGATGCACACCGGTCGTGGTCTCTTCGGTGACGCCCTTGATACCCGCTGCGATAACCGTCCAACGGGTCGCATCTTCGGTTAGTGAGCGGCGCAGAGTTTCAAGAACAACGGCGTACTCCTCCGAAGTTGTCTCATCCGGGGTCGGTACGAGACCGGCAGCCTCGAACTCCTTACCTTTATGCACGAGCATGGTGGCGTCGCCGCCATCGTCAAGAATCATGTTCGGGCCCTTACCATCTGGCCACATCAAGATTTGCTCGGTGCACCACCAGTACTCGGGCAGGGACTCGCCCTTCCAGGCGAATACCGGAACGCCCTTAGGGTCAGCCACCGTGCCATCGCGACCAACCACCACAGCGGCGGCGGCGTGATCTTGGGTCGAGAAGATATTGCATGAGGCCCAGCGCACATCAGCCCCGAGGTCAACCAAGGTCTCTATCAGGACAGCAGTCTGGATCGTCATATGCAATGACCCGGTGATGCGCGCACCCTTAAGCGGCTTGCTTGCGCCAAATTCGTCGCGCATCGCCATCAGACCCGGCATTTCGTGCTGGGCTAGTCGGATTTCATCGCGACCGAAGTCAGCCAAGGACAAATCGGCAACCTTGTAGTCAGGCGTGCCATCAGATTTCACAACAGACATTTCAGTTCTCCTCGTAGGCGTAAGTGGTGCGAACGGCACGAGGCTTCGTTGGTTCGCCAGGCAAGGAAGGCCGCGATGGGAACCAGGGCTCCGGACCATGACGACACCCTTATTGTGCCACATCATCAAGATAAGGCAAATCTAACGCGCCCGGTCCAGATCGGGCTCAAGGAACACATAGCGAGCTGTTGGCACCGCAGCCCTCAACGCCCGCTCGGCCTCATCAATACCGGCTGCGATGCCAGCCGCCGTTTCACTTTGACTGATCGCGATTTTAGCCCCGACTAGCAACTCATCTGGGCCCACGTGCACCGTGCGCAGATGGATAA
>WLHM01000244.1 GCA_009702725.1 Actinomycetota bacterium
GGATGCTGACGGTTACCTAGCTGCAGCTGGCATTGGGGCGGATGGCGCACGTTGGCTTGCAGACAAGTCGCCATTCTTATGTGGGGCCGATAACGTTGCATTCGATGTACCTGAGAACCGAGATATCGAACTTGGTTTTTTGCCTTCACACTCAATCCTGATAGTGGAAAAGGGTATTTATATTGTTGAAAATCTCAACCTCGAAGGTTTAGCCGCGGCAGGCTGCCATGAGTTTGCCTTCATTTGCCTTCCACTAAAACTTCGTGGCGTAACTGGTTCACCTGTTCGCCCGATTGCTCTTGCAAATGCGCTTTAAATAAACAACCAATTAATACGAAAGGAAAACCAAGTGAGCACTGTTAGTTATGAAATGGCACAGAAGGCAATTTCCGCTGCCCTTGCCAAGGCAAAGGAGATCGGATCCCCCTCATCGATAGCAGTAATAGATTCAGGGCGGGAGTTGGTCTCATTCGCTCGCATGGATGGTGCGCTGCTCGCCAGTGTCGCGATCTCACAGGCTAAGGCTTACACAGCGAGATCCCTTAACTCAGCAACTAAGGATGTAGCAGATTGGGTGCAGCCGGGAGGCCCGCTATATGGTCTTGAGACCGCGCATCTTTCGGTCGGCCGCGCTCTGGTTGTTTTCGGTGGCGGGGTTCCCATTACCGTAAATGGCGAGGTCGTAGGTGCAGTAGGCGTGGCTGGCGGATCAGTGGATCAAGATCACGAGATCGCAGCGGCGGGCGCAGCGGCACTTGGAGCGTGAACTGTGTCTGACATGCGCCAGTTAGTCGGAAAGCGTGTGGTAATGACCGGAGGCGCGGCCAATATCGGCCGCGCCTCGGCATTGCTGATGGCCCGGCACGGAGCAACCGTGGTTATTGGAGATCTAGATACCGAGGGTGCGTTAGAAACAGTTTCACTTATCGAAAAAGAGGGTGGCAAAGCACTCGCCCAAAAAGTCGATGTGACCCAAGAGTCAGAGGTTGCGGCTTTTGTCGCTGCGGCAGCGGGATTCATGGGCGGCATTGACGTTGGATTCTTTAATGCTGGCCTACAAAGATCAGGGCGGGTTGAAGAGTTCTCGGTAGATCAATGGGATGCACTTTTCACGGTGAATCCGCGGCACTGCTTCTTGATGGCAAAGTACGCGGTGCCTCACCTACGTGCAGCAGGTGGAGGCTCCATCGTTCTCATGTCATCGGTGGCTGCGGTGAAGGGTGGCCCTGGCATGACGGCATACTCTGCTTCGAAAGGCGCTATCACCGGTTTTGGGCGAGCGCTGGCTGCCGAATTGGCCCCCGAGCGGATTAGAGTAAATGTCTTGTGCCCAGGTTGGGTAGACACGCCGTTCAACCAGCCGGCAATTGACTTCATGGGCGGCACAGATGCACAAAATTCTGTGGTTTCACAGATAGTGCCACTTGGTCGTCAGGCGGTGCCAGAGGAAATTGCCGAGAGTGTTGTTTTTCTGGCGTCCGATATGTCGTCGTACATGACGTCTCAGATAATCCTGGTAGACGGCGGCGTCTTCTAGGAATCTGTGCATAGGGAAACATCTAGTTGAGGAGGGAGGATGGCAATCATGAGTGCAGCGCCACATCTACTGCGCATGGCGATCGAAGTACCAGATCTTGATATTTGGATTTCAAAGTGGGAACGAATTATCGGACCAGGGTTCGAAACCATGACGGTGCAACAGCCAACCGGCGATGTACTGATTGCCATCCACCCTGCTGGAATTGAGCTGGTTCAATCAAGGGAAGAAAAGCTTGGTTTACGTAGTTTCCATCTGGCTGTAGAAGATATTGACGAAGTGGTGCCCGTTCTAGACGAGCTCGGCTGGGATTCGACGCCAGGTCCAGTCGTACAAGGTCGGCAGCATCAAATTGTGTCAGCCGAGGGCCTCCGAATGCTATTGGTTGAAGTGGCGGCAAAGTGATTGCGCCCGAATCAACTTTGGAAATACGGCCGGGGCCACCCCTGCAAGTAGCTGATATTCGGACGGCAATCATCAGGTACGAGTTAGCTAACCCAATTCAGTACGGGCAGTGGCGGATAACTCATCGCGAGTTTGCATTGGTCCGAGTCGATACGGTAGATGGGTATTCTGGTTTTGCTTATGGTTTAACACGCGATGGCCCGATATCTGAAGTTATTTCCAGATCGGTGACCCCGATTTATAAAGGAATGATTTTCGAAAGTCCAGCGGATGCATTTTACCGCTGCAAGTTGACCTCGCACGCGGTTCTTTCTGCTGGTACCGGTATGCGCGCCCTATCTTTGGTCGACATGGCTGCTTGGGATGCACTTGCCAGAGTACGCGGGCAGTCAATAACCCACCTATTAGGTGGTGAGCCAACGCCTCGCTATGCAACTTCTATCATTGGGTACCCGCCAGGAATGTCAGCACAGGGAATTTACGATGAAGTAGATGGGCTCCACGATGCGGGGTGGCGAAGGTTTAAGGCTCCCATCTCACCTGATTTGGAGCTCACCTTAAGTCGAATGAAGTCGGCGCGAGATGCGGCTCGTGAAGGTTGGCTCGGTTTTGACTTCAATTATTCAATGTCCGATGTCACAGATGTGGTCGATTTTGCTGCTCGGCTAGATGATCTAAATCTCGGTTGGATCGAGGATCCGTACCCGCCCGGTGATGCCAGCGCTGTCGCAGCGATTCGCTCGCAGGTTTCAATGCCGGTCGCCGTTGGTGATGACCAAGGCGGGTCTTACTATCCTGAAGCATTGTTATCGGCTAATGCCATAGACGTGCTCCGCGTCGATATCACGGCAAATGGTGGAGTAACCGGGCTCGCGAAGGTCGTGGCGCAGGCTAGTAACGCGGGTATACCCATCTCGCCTCATATGTTTCCGCACTTTCATACCCGGGTCCTTGATGGTTTGGGGGTTGCGGATTATCCAGCCGAGTGGGGAGTTCCAGGGGCTGGCGTGCACCCAATGGATGACGAACTTGAGCAGCCAGTCCTTAGTGATGGTGTCATGGAGCCACTTGCTCCAGGTGAAGGATTTGGGCGGGTAGTAAATATGGGTTGGGTTAGTCGACAATCTGTGTTTGATCCACTCGAAGTTTTGCGCGAAATTCCGAAGGGTGTGTGCGTCTGATGATTCAGGTCGAAGTTTTGCGAGAAGTTAAGGGGATGTGGAGTCACAATGACCGGTAGTCGCTTTGGAGTTAACGACAAGGTAGGCGTGGTGACAGGTGCAGGACGTGGCCTAGGGCGAGGTATTGCAGTTGCCTTCGCTGAAGGCGGAGCGCAAGTTGTTCTTGTTAGCCGGACA
>WLHM01000245.1 GCA_009702725.1 Actinomycetota bacterium
ACGTTCGGGGTTTGCGCATGCGAGCTAATTGTGTGCGTGCCCGAATGGTGCACGACCTGGAATTCGACGCGGGGTGAAATTGAGTTAGCGGTTGCCAGCACAAAAGTCGAGCCGTCGGCAACGGCGGTATTCCAACTTTCACCCGAGGTCAGGGCGATTGTGGTGCCGTCATTAGCGATTTAGTAGAGGTGCTGTTCCATCGGGTCAGGTGAGGCAAGGACAAGTAGCCCCTCGGAGGAAGAGTCGACAACTCCATTCACCTGCAAACCAGCCGGCGAGATGAAGACCCCGTCACGGGCGACACGGTTCGTATCAGTCGGAGCATCAGAAATAATTTCAATAAGTGCCCCATCGGCGGTAAGAAATGGCAGTTCGCCATGGACGTCAATCCACGCGGGGTCGGTGCGCGCCGCCATTTCAACTAGTTGGCCACTTTCTAGGTCAATTCGATTGATGCTGGCAGTTCTTTGGTCACGAGTCAGCACACACACTACGTTTCCTGATTCACCTGCGTTAACCGTTGCTAAATATGGGAATTTAGCCAAGTCCCAGATTATTTGTTTACGCGTTCCAGTCAATGGCACCAGCCAGAGTTCGACGATCGGGTTGGCCTCACCGGCCGCTGGGTAGCGATGGGGAACCGGCTCATTAGCTGGCTGGGCGGGGTCACTTATCCAGCGGATGCCAACGGGTGCATTGTCTGCGCGTTCGACAATTAGCCCGGAGCCGTCAGCGAGCCACCAAAACCCGCGGAGGCGATCGAGTTCTTCAGCTGCAATGAAGTCTGCCAAGCCCCATGTTTCAGTTTCAGCGGTGGATTCACAAAGCAGTTGCGGTTGTGCGTCCAGGTTATGTGCATCGATAACCCAAAGGCCACCATCAACGACGAAGGCAACATGCTGGCCGGTCGGGCTTACTCGTGGATCAATGACAGCGCCGGGGGTGGGTAGCTCTCGAGTGTGAACAGTGCTCCCAAGAACACTCACATAGGCAATACCGGAGATCGCAAAAGCAATGACGGTACCTGACTTATCGGTGGTGAAGTGCGTGATACCGGAAGTAACTTCACGCATGCGTTCTCGACGTGCCAGCTCTGCAGCGGGGAGTTCGCCGGTTGTCAGTAAAGCGGCGGCATCAACCAAGCACTCCTCGACGGGTGCGTGAATTCCCAGATCAAGTTTCCAGAGACCGCCCGCCGGGTCAAGCCCGCTACTACTTCGGACGAACAGCACGCGCTCACCAATGACTTTCAAGCCGCGGGGCCGGCCAAGCTGAAACCCACGGGTACGTGCCTTTTGCCTTGGGAAGGATTCTGATGAAGTCACCTGCGCATCGTGCCGCATCGGGTATGGGCCACTAATCTTTGGGGATGAGTAGACGCCTGTTGCTGGTTCATGCCCATCCCGATGACGAAACCATCGGCACCGGGGTAACCATGGCCAAGTACGTGGCCGAAGGCGCCGAAGTGACCTTGGTTACCTGCACCTTGGGGGAGGAGGGTGAGATTCTGCTCGACGAGTTCGCCCATCTGGCAGCGGACAAAGAGGATTCCCTAGGTGACCATCGGCTAATTGAGTTGGGTGCTGCCATGGCTGAACTTGGGGTATCGGATTGGCGCTTACTGGGTGGCCCGGGTCGTTTTCGCGATTCCGGCATGGTTGGCACCGCGAGCAATGAGAATCCTGACTGCTTTTGGCGCGCTGACCTACTAGTGGCTGCAACCGAACTGGTTCAGGTAATCCGGGAGGTGCGGCCGCAAGTGGTCGTGACATATGACGACTTCGGTGGCTATGGCCACCCAGATCACATTCAGGCGCACCGCGTTACGCATTATGCGGTCATGCTCGCCGCTAGTCCGACTTTTGATCCAGAGCTTGGGGTGCCCTGGCAGGTAACCAAAGTTTATTGGACTGCATTCCCTAAGAGCGTTATCCGGGCTGGTATTGAGGCGATGCAGGCGCCCGGTTCTTTGCACGGTGACTCGGAGTTTGCGGCCATGGACCCAGATGACATCCCGTTTGCCTGTGATGATGAATTGGTGACCACGACCATCGCGGCTCCAGAGTTCTTGCCGGCCAAGATGGCAGCGCTCCGAGCCCATGGAACGCAGGTCGATGTAAGTGGTGGCTTCTTCGCCCTCGCTGACAATGTCGGCGCCGAAGCTTTCGGTACCGAGTACTACCGGCTGGCAATGGGCTCGGCGGCGTCAGACCATCTTGAAACCGACCTTTTTGCGGGTATTTCTACGTGATCCGGGCCCTACTGCTCGTTGCTCTGCTCATGCTCGGGTTGGCTATTGGCCTGCTCGGAGCGTTCGAGCAGGCCGGTAGGTGGGTCACGGCCTGGCCGTGGGGCCAAATTGTAATTCCGTGGGGAATGGCCTTAATGCTGCTTCTATTGGTCCTTTTGATTAGGGGTGGCGCTTGGCTGGTGCGAACCCGGTTCGGAGGCTGGGTGGTACTAGCAGGATGGCTTGCGTGCACCATCTACCTGACAACCGAATCACCATCAGGTGACTTGGTGCTCACAGGTGGAACTCGCCAGTGGGTCTACGTACTGGCAGGGGTAGTTCTCGGCTCGGTGGCGGCAACTTTTCCAGTAACCGAATCGCAACCGCGCTTGCGTTGATTTTCAAGGAATGTCGCTTACCATCAAGGTCACAGTTATTCTGTCCCATAAATTTGTGTCGGTAAGGGGTTGTCCGCGTGGCTGAGCATGAACGTGAGGCTTCAGCCGTGCCGGCCTCGCGTCGGGCCGTTCTCATCGTCGTGGGCGCCGTGGTGGCCGTCGCCGCCCTTTATTTGGGGGCCATCGTGCTCTCCGGTGATGGATTTCGTTCCGGTACCACTGTCTCGGGTGTTGATATCAGCGGTCTAAGCGGTCCCGAAGCAATAGATAAACTCAATTCAACGGTAGGTGCGGTGGCTCGCAAGCCGCTGAGAGTTCGCACCGGCGACCACCTTTTCGTGATTGACCCGCAGGCTGCGGGACTGAAATTTGACGCTGAGTCGACAATCGCTCAGGCCACCGGTCGCACCTGGAACCCGATCGCACTCATCAGTGATTTCATGACCCAACGCGAACTCGACCCGATCACCACAATTGACCAAAGTGCATTGGATGCCCAACTTGACGGGGTGGCAACGGCAATTGATCAACCCGCGGTCGAGCCCACATTGATAATTACTGAGCGCAAGCCAGTTTTGACTCCCGGTATCGATGGTTTTGCGCTTGACCGAGCCGCGACCGGCGTCGCGTTGAAAGTCGCTTTCAT
>WLHM01000246.1 GCA_009702725.1 Actinomycetota bacterium
CACTTTCACACCAGGGTCCTTGATGGTTTGGGGGTCGCGGATTATCCGGCCGAGTGGGGAGTTCCAGGCGCTGGCGTGCACCCAATGGATGACGAACTTGAGCAGCCAGTCCTTAGTGATGGTGTCATGGAGCCACTTGCTCCAGGTGAAGGATTTGGGCGGGTAGTAAATATGGGTTGGGTTAGTCGACAATCTGTGTTTGATCCGCTCGAGGTTTTGCGCGAAATTCCAGAGGGTGTGTGCGTCTGATGATTCAGGCGCAAATTTTGCGAGAAGATAAGGGGATATGGTGTCACTATGACCAGTAGTCGCTTTGGAGTTAACGACAAGGTAGTCGTGGTGACGGGTGCAGGACGTGGCCTAGGGCGAGGTATTGCAGTTGCCTTCGCTGAAGGCGGAGCACAAATTGTTCTTGTTAGCCGGACAAAGTCCGAGCTCGATGAAACCGCCAGTATGGTTAAAGAAGCCGGCTCGGTTTCCAAAGTTGTCATGGCCGATCTGACCGACCTCGAGGGAATCTCCGCGTTGGCTAGCACCCTTTGGGATTCGTTCGGGCGAGTTGACGTAGTTGTGCAGGCCGCCGGAAGGCAACTACGTAAAGCATCTGCGGATGTCACGGTAGCTGAGTGGCGGGCAATTCTTGACCTAAATCTGTCAGCACCGTTCCTGCTAAGTGCGGCACTCGGCAAGATGATGGTTGAGTCACATGTTGCGGGCCGACACATATTTATTGGCTCGCTCGCGAGTAAAATTGGGCTACCTAATGTGGTGCCATATGCGGCGACTAAGAGCGGAGTCGTAGGGGTTGTCCATGGGCTGGCGAGGGAATGGGCAGCTGAAGGCATTACCGTCAATGCCGTTCTCCCTGGCTACTTCGACACTGAACTTACGCGTGACCTGCTTTCCGACCCGGTCAGGTCTAACTGGGTCATGTCGCGAATACCTATGGGTCGCCTTGGAGACCCACAAGACGTTGCATCAGCCTGCTTATTCTTTGCCTCAGATGCCGCGAAATATGTAACAGGGGAAACCCTCGCCGTAGATGGTGGTTGGTTAGCAACGTGAGTCAAAAGGAGCAGGTAATGCGATCACTTCAAAAAACAGGGTTAGGCCCAGAAAGCACCTTTGTCACCGACCTTCCTATGCCAACTGCCGGAGCCGGTGAAGTGATCATGCGCGTTGAAGCCTGCGGGCTGTGTGGCAGTGATTTGCACGCTTGGCGTACTGATCCAGGCTATGAGTGGGTTAAGCCACCGGTAGTGCTAGGTCACGAAATCGTCGGGACGATTATTGAAGTCGCACCCGGAGTGCACGGCTGGAACATTGGTGACCGCGCGGTTGTAGTCTCAATTCAAGGTTGCCTAGATTGCGTTGATTGTCATGCGGGTAATACGCAGCGTTGCCAAACGCGCCGGGTTATTGGTCTCTCATATAACGGCGGCATGTCTGAATATGTGCGTGTTTCCGCGTCGTACTTGGTGCCGGTGGATGCGAACATGAAAGCGGAGGTGGCCGCCGCAGTTGAACCGCTCTCGGTTGCAGCGCATGTGACTTTGACCGTTGGTGGAGTGGTTAGTGGGCAACAGGTTGTAGTTTCCGGAGCCGGCTTTGTTGGCATTGGGTGTGCCCTCATTGCGCGCCAGGCAGGCGCAGACGTAATACTCGTCGGAGCCCCCCGCGACGCCGTCTCTCGGCTGCCGGCAGCAGCAGCCCTGGGTATAAAAACGCGAACAGTTGACGAGCAAAACTGGGGTAATCCCGATATTTGGATCGAGGCCTCCGGTGCTCCGAGCGCACTTGAAATGGCTTTTGCTGATACCCGGACGGGGGGTCGCATCGCAGTTGTTGGGATGTTTTCTCAGCCGGCAACGGCAAACATGAATTTTCTGGTCCGCCACGAACTTGAGGTACGAGGAAGTTACGCCTCGGTCGAATCGGATTACCGCCTAGTAATTGACATGATCTCTTCTGGGAGATTAGAGGTTGACTCCCTGCTGGAGAAATTCGCGTTGGAGGATGCAACTTTGGCCCTTGAAGCAGCAGCAGAATCTAGAACACTCAAACCAATATTAATTCCGGGAAACTAACTAGTTCACCAAATAGTCCAAGCAGTCAAATCCGAGAAGAGGTAAGAAATGAGATTTGGAATATCGTTTGCATCACACCTTAAGGCCCTTGAAGTACTGCCCGAGGCAGAGAAACTTGGCTACGACGTTGCTTGGTTCTATGACACACCGGCGGTCAATAGTGACCCATTTGTGGTGATGGCACTTGCGACACAGGTTACAAAGACGATGGAACTTGGCCTGGGTGTCGCTATTCCGCATCTTCGTATGCCTCATGTTTTGGCGACAGCAATCGGAACGCTAAACGTCCTTGCGCCAAAGCGAATCCTTCTTGGATTCGGCACAGGTTTTACAGGAGCACTGTCCATCGGCACTAAACCCACACCCTGGGCAGTCTTAGTAGATCACCTGGAAGTTACACGAGCGTGGATGGCTGGTGAGCAGGTCGGTATGACGGTGAAAGGTGTCAAGCGCCCCGTGCGCCATCTACATCCAGACCGCGGGTATATCAACATCACCGACGTGGTGCCCATTTACGTTAGTGCAGTTGGGCCAAAGGGTGTCGAGGTTGCGGGTAATCTGGCTGACGGGCTTTGGACTCTCAGCGTTGATCGGCGCCCTGACCCCGAGTTGCTTGGTGCAGTGATTGCGGAGGCGCGCGCGCTTGCAACACCACGTGGGGTCAGCATGCCGTCGGTATTATTAACAGCTGTTGCGGTGCAGGGTGCAGATGAACCAATTGACTCTGACCGGTTACGTTCATTCATAGGCCCTTGGGTAACCACGTATTTCCACAGTATGCATGCATTCTTTGCCGAAGATGGACCTGCTACGCGTGATACCTGGAAGCAAAGCAGTCAGTTAGCGGCCGAAGGGATCTCACTAGCCCTTGAAGAGGCTGCGCAAGCGTACTTCAAAGAGATAATCATGAATCTCCCGCAAGAAGCTCCTTGGATAACACAGCACACAGGGCATAGCACTTTCGTAAGGCCAGAAGAAGAGAAATTTATAACCGGAGACCTCATAAACTTGCTCGGGATGGTGGGGCCGGCTGAGCAGCTAATCGAGGAGATCCACCAATTGGAGTTGGCGGGGCTCTCGGAGATTGTTTGGCAGGTAGTACCTGGGCACGAGGCGGAAGTTATTCGATTCGGCAAAGAGGTAATTGCGCCATACCGGGCCCTTTATGGCTGATCTGCAACCGCCC
>WLHM01000247.1 GCA_009702725.1 Actinomycetota bacterium
AACGGGTCATTAGGCGCATGACGCGATGATAGTGGTGGCGAGCATCGCGCGCGGTCCACTTGACATCTGGCAGGACTCAGGGTCGAATAACCACATGAACTCAAGCCTCCTTGCCCGCACCGCTGTCGCCCTATTTGCTGGGGCCCTCGTCGCCACTTCTGGGGCCGTTGCCTCGGCCAGGCCGATACCAGACGGGCCGGGGTATAGCAGCGCCACCAAGTTCATTGGCAGCCCGGCAAAGGCGAACCCGGTAGCCCTGCCGGTGGTCCCGACAAACCCTTACATGGCACCCACAGGTACCTCCAATATTCACAATGACACGTATATGTCGGATTCATATCAGTGGGCTGGCCCATTGGGTAAGAACACCAAGGTGACTTCCAAGTGGGCCGGCGGTGAGTGCGCGAGCATGACTTTCAACTCGGCTGGTCAACTAATCGCGATCTGCCTGTTGCCCAAAACACCTGCTTTTTTGACCCTCATGGATCCGGATTCATTGAAGGTACTTACCCGCTACAACCTAACCAATCGCCCCACGGCGGCGGGTGCCCTGATGAATCGTGACTACACGGAGTTATCGGGCAGTTACTTTTATCTCAATAACTTGGACCAGCCTGTGGTAGCGACCGCCGACCATCATCTAATTACTTATGAATTGCTGAAAGGCAAGAAAGGCTATGCCTTTAGTCCTGTTTCCGACATTGACCTAAATGCTTCGATCGTGGCTGGCCAACCTACATTCGCGGCTTCCGGAGATTCTATTTTATCTGCATTGCCAGACTTCAATGGCAACGTCTGGTTTGTCACAACAGGCGGCCTGGTCGGGGCTTTGAATCCAGCGACAAAGATAAGCCAGACGGTACGGCTCGCTAATGAAGGCATCACGCAGTCCTTCTCCATGAGTGAAGATGGCGGCGTATACATCGTTACCAATGTTGCGATGTATCGCTTTGACGCGATTGCGGGTTTGCCAACACAAGGCTGGCGCGTCGTGTATCTAAACGATGGTGTTAAGAAGGAGGGGCAGAAGAGCGCGGGTTCGGGCACTAGCCCGACAGTGATGCCGGGTGGTCGCGTGGCAATTACTGACAACGCTGACCCACTTAATGTTGTTGTTTACAACACTGCGATCAATGCTCCAACGCGCCAGGTCTGCTTGGCCCCGGTATTCAACAAGGGGGCGAGTTCCACCGAGAATTCGCTCATCTCAGTCGGTGATTCGCTTATGGTTGAGAATAATTTCGGGAATTTGAGCGTCAAATCTGTAACCGGGGGCAAGACCACAGTCCCTGGCTTTGCGAGAGTTGATGTGCAGGCTGATGGCACGTGCAGGAACGTGTGGACCAATTCCACGGTCAGTGCACCGAGCGTAGTTCCGAAGTTCTCGGCCGCGACCGGTTTGATTTACACCTACACCAAGCCGAAAGGCCCCGGCAAGGTTGATCGCTGGTACTGGACGGCACTTGATTACCGCACCGGTGAGGTTGTGTATAGCAAGCTCGCCGGCACCGGTGACGTATTCAACAACTCTTACGCCTCGCTCTACGTGGCGCCAAGCGGTGTTGGCTATGTTGGAGTTCTCAAGGGCCTGATCAGAGTTGCGGACATGAAGTAGTTGAAGGGCCAAGTCAACTAGCGAAACGCTGCCTGCAGCATTCCCAAAGCTTCGGCGACGCACGCGGAGTCCGATTTCGGGCGCTGGCGTGCGGCGCTACCACCCGAGAAACCAACTAACGCCGGTGTGCCGACGACGTCGGTTAAGTTATAGAACTCCGTCCAACGCAGTGCCGAACCTGGCGCTGAATTTGAAGATTGCCCGGGCACCCCACCACCTACTATTCCGAACACTGTCTCCTGGCCCCACCACTGTTTGTCATATCGCAGGATGACTTTTTCAAGATCCCCGGTTGCCATTCCACCAATGGCCGCCTGGATGGCCTTGGACAATCCAGTAATACTTGGAGACTGGGCTTGCAGTAGTGAAACTGGCACTGCCACTACCACTGCATCGGCGGTTAGTACTGCACCAGATTCGAGCGTGACATAAACGCCATTCGATTGCGATGTGTCGACATTTGCAACTGGCGAGTTAAGTCGCACATCGAGGCCGTCGGCTAATAATTCAGGGATGCGCTGGTAGCCACCTGAGACAAATGCGTCACCGCCGAGAAAATCACCGCCTTCGGTGGGGGCTCGAGCACCCAATCGTGATGCATCGAGGCCGTACTCCTGAACTACACCAGTCTCAACGGCCCAACTGGAAAACCGATTGGCTGGCAGTCCATGTTGCCGCAACCACGAGGCAACTGAAGTGCTGGGGTTCGGCCATGAATTTTCAAGTTGGCTCAAGAGTCTAAATAGTTGGTTTGAAGAGCGTTCAGCACTTGGTGATGGCCGCCCGGTCTTGGTGTCACGGAAACTTTCATTGTCGTAGTCGCTCGGGATCAATTTAAGTTGAGCCTGCTGCGCTAGTGGCACAAGTGGGTTGGTCTTCAGCGCGTGCACCCAAGCGGCACCCATCTCAACGGGTACTCCCCAAGTCAAATCGGTATGGACTCGACCTCCGACTCGATTCCGAGCCTCTAACACCACGACCTCGGCACCATTCATGGTGAGGTCGTGACCGGCGGAAACACCGGCCATACCAGCGCCGATGACGATGACCTGTGGCCCGGAACCGTTAGCTATCAAGGCGCGCGATGCGCGCTGGCCTGATCGCAGGGCCCCCTGGACGGTTGCGGGGTAATCGGGGTCGGTGTATTCACCGGCAAAGACGAGTCGATTGTTAACGATGGCGCGGGCTAAGGTTTGACGAACAGTTGCGGCGGAACCCACAGGCAGCGCCGAGTAGGCGCCAAGTGACCAGCGGTCGGTATCCCACCTCGTGACAAGTGAACCTGTCGGGGTTGGTAACGGTGCCCCATTGTTCTTTGCGATCGCCGAGCGATTGCCCGTAGCCATCGCGGTGGCAACTAACGTCGTTGCGCCGAGAAAATCTCGGCGGCTAAGCGGTATCGGCATTCGCGCCTGCAATCACTAGATTATGGTATCGAAACTCGTCGGGCAGCAATTTGATGGCGGGTGATCAATTCCATCTCCTCATGTCATTTGGCTCCACCGCTTTGCGCACTCCTTGACTCCTGCGCCCCCGGCCGCAGCATTTAAGTTGACCAGCCACAGCCTTGCCACCGCGCCTCTATATATAGGTGCTGGGGAGAAAGATCTAGCAATCCCTAGGTGTTTGACGGTTTGTGACCTACCGTGCAAGTA
>WLHM01000248.1 GCA_009702725.1 Actinomycetota bacterium
CGGCGAGGAACTCTGGTTCACCAACCCAAGCCACGAGTTGGCGAAGCGCGGATGCGCCTTTGGCGTAGGTGATGCCGTCGAAATTAACTCGGACGGAGTCGAGGTCAACCATGTCAGCGGCGATCGGATGGGTCGAGGGCAATTGGTCTTGCCGGTAGGCCCAAGCCTTGCGCTGGTTTGAAAAACTTGTCCATGCGTCGACATATCTGGTGGCGTGGACGTTGGCGTAGTGCGCGGCCCATTCGGCGAATGACTCATTTAGCCATAGGTCATCCCACCAAGTCATTGTCACGAGGTCGCCGAACCACATGTGGGCCATCTCGTGCAAAATCGTGTTTGCTCGTTGCTCGTAGGCGGCGTCAGTCACGCGTGATCGAAAGATCAGATCTTCTAAGAAGGTGACGCAGCCGGCGTTCTCCATTGCCCCGGCGTTGAACTCCGGGACAAAAAGTTGGTCGTACTTGCCAAATGGGTAGCCGATCTGGAACTGCTTCTCGAAGAATTCGAAACCGGCTTTGGTTAGGTCGAAGATGTCTTCGGGGTCCAAGTACTGCGCGAGTGAGTTGCGGCAGAAGATCCCGAGCGGGTAGGTGCCAAAAGTTCCGGTATATGAATCCCGAACTTCGTGGTAAGGCCCGGCCACTAACGCGGTGATGTAAGTGGACATGCGCGGTGTGGCCTCGAAGGTCCAGCGCGAAGTGGTCGGAGTGATCATCTCCGGATCAGGGCTGGGGGAGTTGCTGACCACATTCCAGTGCGAAGGCGCGCTAACAGTGAGTGCGAATGTCGCTTTCAGGTCAGGTTGCTCGAAGCAGGCGAACATCCTGCGGGCATCAGCCGACTCGAATTGCGTGTAGAGGTAAGTCTCGTTATCGACTGGATCCACGAATCGATGGAGGCCCTCACCGGTGTTCATGTACGCGCAGTCGGCGGTGATAACCACCTCATTTTCCGCCAACAAATTCGGCAAATCGATGCGGTGACCGTCAAAGACCTGGGTGACGTCCAGGTTGGCTCCGTTTAGCACTACGGAGTGGACCTGTGGCGCGATCAGGTCGATCCAGGTATCGGCACCGGGGGTGCGGCACCCGAAAGTCGCTTTTGTCACCGAAGTGAACAAAGTGTCACCGGTTAGGTCGACCGTGACGTCGTAGGAGCGGGACTCAATCAGGCGTGCGCGCTCCTGCGCCTGCGCCCTGGTGATGTTCTCGGTGCCAGTCATGCCCTGATCCTTCCACTAGGGTCTCTCCCATGACGACAACGGCTGACTTCTGGTTCGATCCCGTATGCCCTTGGGCGTGGATGACTTCAAGATGGATGCTCGAGGTAGAGCAGGTTCGCGACGTGCAGGTGCACTGGAATGTCATGTCCCTGGCGGTTTTAAATGAGGGCCGGGAGCTCCCGCCGGCGTATGTGGATTTGATGGCCGCCGCGTGGGCGCCGGTCCGGGTCGTGATCGCCGCCCAGTTGGAGCACGGAGACTCGGTGGTTTTGCCGCTGTACACCGCCTTGGGCACCCGTATTCACCTTCAGCAGCGCAAGGATTACGAAGTGATCATCGCCGAGTCACTAGCTGAAGTCGGTTTGCCTGCCGATCTTGCGGGCGTTGGGAAGACGACGAAGGTTGATGAGCAATTACGGGCCAGCCACAGTCGCGGGATCACCCTCGTTGGTGAAGACGTAGGAACCCCGGTTATCAGCGATCCGGGCCCAGGTGGTGACCCGGTGGCGTTCTTTGGTCCGGTTGTCACCCCAGCGCCTAAAGGCGAGGCCGCGGGCCGGCTCTGGGACGGCACGCTCTTGGTCGCTGCAACCCCGGGCTTTTATGAAATCAAGCGCACCCGCACTTCAGGACCGATCTTCGACTAATGCCAGAGGGCCACGTTGTTCATCGGCAAGCCCGGGCGCTTACTCAAGCGTTCAAGAATGAGCGGGTTCGGGTAACTAGCCCGCAGGGTCGGTTCGCTGCCGGTGCGAAGGTATTGGACCGCAAAACTTTCACCAAAGCTGAGGCCCGTGGCAAGCACCTATTTATCGGCTTCGACAACAGGCGCTGGATACACATTCACCTCGGCCTCTACGGTAAGTGGCAGTTCGGTAAGGGCACTGAGCCTGATGACAACGGTCTAATTCGGCTCCGCATCACTTCAGAAACTAACTTCGCGCAATTGCGCGGCCCCTCGGTGTGCGAGGTGATCACTGATGACGAGATGGCAACCGCTATCACCCGCATTGGGCCTGATCCGATCCACAAAGGAGCCGACCCTGTTCGAGCCTGGGATCGCGTGCACCGAAGCGCCGCGCCAATCGGGGCGCTACTTATGGACCAAAAGATCTTCGCCGGGGTGGGCAATATCTATCGGGCCGAAGTGCTTTTTCGGCACCAAATATCGCCATTTACCCACGGCCGGGTGATATCCAACGAGCAGTTCGATGCCATCTGGAGCGACCTGGTGTTCTTGATGACACTAGGAGTGAAAAATGGGCGCATCGACACGGTTCGTGCGGTTCATTTGCCTGAAGTAATGGGGCGTGAGCCACGAGTTGATCGCCATGGTGGCGAGGTTTATGTCTACAGGCGCGAGGGCATGAAATGTTTTGTTTGTGGCGCGAAAATTAAGATGGCGGATATGCAAGGGCGCAAGCTTTATTGGTGCGCCAAGTGTCAAGTGGGTTAGCTAGAGCTGGGTAACTCGGATGCTCGTGGGCTGCGAATACCAGGGTGATCTGCCGGCAGCGTGCGTTTGATGACAACCCAAGAAAGCAACACCGTGACAATGACAAGTGCATAGAAGAGCGCCCCCGATGCGGCCAAGGCCCAAAGCCAATTGTTCTCAATCAAGGGGATAAGCACCGCCGCGCGAATTACACACAGCAAAACCCAAAGCCAGGAGGCGCGGGAGTAAGCACGCATCAATTCAGGGTCTTGCCGCCACCGCATCTTGGTGCCGACGATCGGTCCGACGATTACGCCAAGCAACGGCCAACGAATGAATATCGAGATGGCAAACGCCAAGGCTGAGGCGACATTCAGCAACACCCGGGGCCAGAAGAAGGCGGCTGCGCTGCCTGACTTTGCCGCGATGTAGGCGCTAAGCACTACGACCAGCAGTGCTCCCAATACCCGTGTTGGGCGCTTGCGTTCAACAAGCCGCCAGATTGCAAAAAACAGGCCGAGCCCGACTGCAACGCTGACAGCCCATGTCATGTTGTCGCCGGTGGCGACATAAGTCGTAATAAAGGCCAGCGGGGGCAGA
>WLHM01000249.1 GCA_009702725.1 Actinomycetota bacterium
CCGGTTGCCAGCCATTACCAACCACGACCACATCCACGTTTACATCTTGCTGAGCAAGTACTGACTCAATCGCACGGCGCAGATCCTCGGGTCGCCGGCCCATCGTCAATATCACCACTGCGAAATGTGCTGTGTTGAGCGGGTTTATTGTCACAGTTCACTTCAGCTTGCTCGATGACAGGATCGAAAGTAGGTGCCCAATAACGGTAACAACTCCCAAAATAACCAGCGCTGCAACAAGTACTCGAGTACCGCCAAGTCCGCCCGCGAACGCATCCACAACTGCAGCGATCAAAGCTAAGATAGTCAACTCCACCGAGTGATATGCGCGCTGGAAAGGGAAAAATCGCACGATGGATCGCAAACTACGAAGGCCACTTGATTGCGGAATACCAACGGTAGCCTTGTCTTCCAGTCGCGGCATGTTGTTGTAGGCGCGCGAGACATGAACCATGTCATTTAGTGCTTTGTTATAAAGAATTATGACGGCCAGCAGGGCACCAAGTAGCGGCCAAATACTGTCAAGCCAGCCCGGGTTTGGGAAGCCAGCAGCCCGCAAGCCCAATGCAATAGGGATTAACCCCTCGGTGGTGTAGTGACCAACTCGATCGAGGAACACTCCTTTGGGTGAAGAAGTCTGGCGCCACCGCGCGACTTCACCATCACAGCAATCCCAGAGCATCTGCAACTGCCCAAGAAATACCGCAAGCACCGCGCCAGGTAGCCCCGGGATCAATAGGGCAAGTGCCGCTGAAATTCCTGACGCGATCATCAGCCAAGTCACCTGATTAGCGCTAATGGAAGTGCGAAGTAATACTCGTGTCAGATAAGGCGAGATCGCGCGCAAATACACATCTGCAACCCAATGCTCCGAATTGGCTCGACCACGCACCGATGGCGGTTGACCAACCTCACGAACCTCCGCCACCGTAGGGCGCGCTGGACGCTCAAACACTAGGTACCGTCCTTCCCGGTGCGCTCTGCCGGATTCAGCGGGGCCGGATTTAGGGGCACCGGATTATTGTTGGCCTGCTGCTGGGTTACCAGCCACTGCACTGAGGCTACGACCACGAAGAGCAATGCTCCCACTCCGGCACCAATACTCAGCGTGGACTTAAAGATAGACGCGCCCAGGACGCAGGCAAACAAAAGCAAAATAGTGCGCCCATCCCACCCCAATCCCAGCCAGGTCAGCCACCTTGGCATTGCATAGCCTTGCAATGCTCGATACAGCACGTCATAGTGATGGAAGGTGAACACCGCCACCCACCAAAATGCCAGCACCACCAAACTCTGTTGCCAAACCAAAACCAAAATGGTTACGAAGCCAAGTTCAACTAGGCGAAGTAACGCAGGGATCGCCCAAGCCGATGGCATCAACCAAATTCTTTCCCGGGCTCCGACCGGCAGAGTTCGCGCAATGAGCGCCGCGATAGGGCCACCGTCAAATTGTCGGGCGAGTAACACTCCTGCGGCCGCCGGCGCCAAGCCGTGCCAGGTGGCGGTACGTAAAATTCGGCCGGTGGTGACATACACAAGTGCCAACGAAACACCAACAAACAGCGCCAACAACGCCCATCGCGGGCCAAAGAGCGCGGCAACCACGCTAATAATCAGCCACCGTTCACCAATCGGCAGGTGAATTGCCCGTTTGAACCATCGAATTGCCGAACGCCCATTCATCCGGGCCGACAGCTCCATCGCACTACTTATTGACCGATCACCTGATGTCCACCCCCCGGCGCCGCCCGCCGCACCATCATCTGGATCCGCAACATCCCGTGGCTCCACTTTGGCTTCGCGCATCCGCTGCACGCGCGAGAAGTCATAGTCGGTCATATGCCTCGTGGTTTGGATCACCATTAAAATAAGTGCAAGCGGCCACATGTCACTGCCCAGCACCATTGCACCGGCCGCAAGCCCCGCGTACGCCAGATACTCCTTCACCCGGTCAGTTGATGCATCGAGCCAGGCGCCGAGTGCGGAGAACTTGCGGGTAGCCCGCGCGACTTCGCCGTCAACGCAGTCAATGATCAAACTCAGCTGAAGCAGCACCGCCCCGAAAACCACCGGCCACCGATAGCCGAGCGCGAAACATGCTGCAGCGCCGAGGCCCACAAAGAGTGAAATCACGGTTATCAGATTTGGACTTAGACCCAGTTGAATGGCTAGGCGGGTTATTGGCTTCGAGAGTTTACGAACTACAAAAGTCGAGTAGAAGCCGTCGTCGAGACGATTAGCCTGAAGTTGTGCGATACGTTCAGCGCTGACCGCCGCCACCGCTTGCTCAGCAGCATCGAGATCAGCTGGGCTTCGAAACCACGGCACATTCACCAACTCAACAGCTCTGCAGCTAACTCCACTTCGCACTATGGCAACAGCAACAAGTTGCACCGGATCAATTCCTAACTCGGACTGCGAACCAAGTGCGCCACTGGATACAGCCGTGGCCATCGACTCAATCGCGTGGGCCACCACCTCTGCATCAATGGCCGAAACCACTAGAGCTCCAACGAATTGATGGTCAGGTGCGGTGACCCGATGATGCGAACTACCAACGCTGTTCACCAGATGGTGCCGCACCCTGGTATCACCAGAACCAGCGATCGCCTGCACCAACAAGGCGGTACCGGTGAATGGGTCGTCGACGATTGGTACCAGCGCCGCCTGGGCGATAACTAAATCAGGGGCAACGAGGGCAACGGCACCGCCAGCCGCCCGTAACTTACGAGCAACATCACGAAGCACCTCTTCAGTGTTCGCGCCCGAGGGTACGAGCAATGCGGTCACGATGCCGAAGATCGCTTTCGCGAAAAGCGCGACTTAGCACCCGCCTTGGCCTGTTTCGCTAGTGCCTTCGCGAGCGACTTCGTGCTGGGCGCATCGTGCGCTTCGCTAATCACCGCAACCAGCGCTTGCACGGCTGCATCTATTGGTATTGATTCGAGGTCGGTGACCGGCGGCGGTGAACTAGCACGCAAACTAAGCGCATCTAGATTGCCAAGAACATTCACGCCTAGCCCTGAAATCACATCACGATCTTGCACACCGTGCACCTTCGCCGCATCAAGTGCCCAGTCAGGGGTATGGAGCCGGGGCTCATCAGCACCGGGCTCACGGCCTTCGACTAGCGCCATCGCTACTCCACGGCGGACTAGGCGAACATACTCTGTCCACTGCATTTGCATTTTGACTCGGGCATTGAGGCGCAC
>WLHM01000025.1 GCA_009702725.1 Actinomycetota bacterium
GCTGGCTTTTGTGATCCCAACGCTAGCGGTCGGTTGCCGACGCCTGCATGATCGCGGCCAATCCGGCTGGTGGCAGTTACTGCTACTTGTGCCATGTGCCAATATCGTTTTGATCATCTTCTGGGCGATGGCTGGCAAGGATGGCGAGAACGCTTACGGCTAGTTACCGGAAGTAGCGCCGGCGGCTACCACGATTACCAACCAGAAAAAGAAGACGAGGACTGAAAGTCCGGCGCCGACGATGCCGAGTATGAAACCGGCTTTCGCCACACCGCCATTGGTTGCTAGGCCCTGTTTGGCTTTCTGCATGCCTATATAGCCGAACACAATCGCGAGAACGGTGCCGATTGGGCCAAGACAAAAGAACTGCAATATGCCCATGACTAGCGAGGCTGTCCCCATGCCGTCTTGGGACTGTTTGTATTCAGCGGGATTAGATGGAGGTGGGGTTAATTCTGACATTTCAATTCACCAACCTTTTGAGTAGGCAATCGGTTTCAGATCAGGATACGCGCAGTGCTAGCTCGGTCACTAATCCATCGGAAGCCGCTTCGATCATCTTTAGCACCGCGGTGAAATCCTCCAGAGTGCCGTGATAAGGGTCCGGCACATCAAGGGCTGGGTCTGGTTCAGCAATGCCAATGAGTGCCGGATCAAAAGCACGCATCATCCGGAGTTCGACTTGCGAGCCACTAGTTTTGATGAGTGCGGCCACGTCGGTGTAGTTGTTGGTATCCATAACGAGTGCTAGATCGATAGCGTCGAACCAACTTGGGGTGATCTGGCGGGCTGTGTGGTCAAGTTGGTAGCCGTGCTGATTCAAGGTCGTGATGGATTTGGCGTTGGCTCCCTGACCAATATGCCAATCCCCGGTGCCGGCGGAGTCCACGGTGATCTGTTCGGTTAGCCCAACTTCGGCGATGCGATCGCGAAGCACGGCTTCACCGATTGGCGAGCGGCAGATATTGCCCAGGCAGATGATGGTGATGCGGTAAGGGGTCGTCACGGGATGAGGGTACCCACCGGGAGATAAATGTTTTATCCACAGGCTGGGGACAGGTAAATCGTGCGTTTCACAGGGGAATGTGCCGGAACTATTTGGGGTATCCCCATGCCATCCCCAAGGTAAGGCAGGTCAGGAGCAGGTGATCCCCAGCCCCTCCACACCTTCATCCACAAGGTGGTTGGACAGGTCCGGCGCCGCGCCCATACGTTACGTCAGACCTACCTGTTAGAACAGGTAAATGGTGATGGAATGGTATTCGGAAGGGAGGCCTTGATGAGTGTCGTTGAGTTGCCCCTTCCCGTTGAGCACCGGGCCCAGGACCGCACCCCACCTAATGACGTTGCCGCCGAACAGTCGGTCTTAGGGGCCATGCTGCTGAGCAAGGATGCCATCGCAGATGTAGTCGAGACAGTACGCGAAGCGGATTTCTATCGACCCGCACATCAAACTATCTACGGGGCAATTCTTGACTTATACAGCAAGGGTGAGCCAGCCGATGCCGTCACCATTGCCGCTGAGTTAACCAAGAACGGCGATATTGCCCGCGTAGGTGGGGCACCGTATCTGCACACGTTGGTGTCACTGGTACCAACCGCAGCAAATGGCAACTACTACGCCCGTATCGTGCGTGAGCAGGCAATCTTGCGCCGACTCGTTGAAGCTGGAACGCGCATCGTCAGCATGGGTTACACCGGTACCGGCGATGTTGACGAAATGGTTGATCGAGCACAAGCCGAGGTCTACGACGTAACCGATCGACGCATGAGTGAGGACTACAGCCCACTGCGCGACATCATGAATGACGCACTGAGTGAGATCGAAGCGATCTCAAATCGCGGCGGTGAAATGATCGGGGTACCAACAGGGTTTGTTGATCTAGATTCATTAACAAACGGCCTGCACCCCGGGCAGTTAATTATTTTGGCGGCTCGGCCGGCTCTTGGTAAATCAACTCTTGGCCTTGATATTTGCCGCAATGCTTCCATTAAACATGGTTTGAGTAGCGTCATCTTCTCACTCGAAATGAGCCGCAACGAAATTGTCATGCGCCTCCTTTCGGCCGAAGCCCAGATCCCCTTGCACCACATGCGTTCGGGCACAATGAGCGAAGGTGACTGGGCGAAGTTGGCCAGCAAGATGGGCACGGTCAGTGAAGCCCCTTTGTTCATTGACGATTCACCGAACATGACCTTGATGGAGATCCGCGCTAAGTGCCGGCGCCTCAAGCAGCGCCATGATCTTCGCCTGGTGGTTGTCGACTATTTGCAGCTCATGACAAGTGGTAAGCGTGTCGAAAGCCGTCAGCAAGAAGTTTCGGAGTTCTCGCGCTCACTTAAACTTCTGGCCAAAGAGCTTGAAGTACCGGTGATAGCAATCAGCCAGTTGAACCGTGGTGCTGAGCAGCGCCAAGATAAAAGACCGATGCTCGCAGACCTCCGCGAATCGGGTTCTCTGGAACAAGATGCGGACGTCGTTGTACTACTGCATCGTGAGGATGCCTACGAACGAGAATCACCACGTGCCGGTGAAGCAGACTTCATCATCGCCAAACACCGCAACGGCCCAACAGGTCTAGTCACAGTTGCATTCCAAGGTCACTACAGCCGCTTCGTGGATATGGCGCAAACATAGGCTTACCGCACTGTAATATCTGCTGGCATGGACCAAGAGTCACCAGAGATCGCTCCAGAAGTAATAATGTTTGTGCGCCATGGTGAGAAACCAGGTGAAGGCACCGAGCCACATGGTGTCAACGAAGAGGGCAAGCATGACGGGCATTCACTTTCGGTATTGGGTTGGACTCGAGCCGGTGCGCTAGCTGGCTTTTTCGCTCATGCACCATCGCAAGCTCATCCAAACGTCGTGAAGCCTGAGCGGATTTTGGCAACGAGGCCAACTCCCGACGCAAAAAGCAAGCGCGAGATTGACACCGCAACACCCACCGCCCGACGACTTAACCTCGAGATTGAAGACGATCACACCCACGGCAATGAAAAAAAGCTAGTTGACGAAGTACTCGGCCGCCCCGAATCCACCCTGATTGTCTGGCACCACGGCACCATGGCGAAAATTGTGCGGCACTTCCCGGTTGTAAATAAAGAAGATATCCCGCACCGCTGGCCCGATGAGCGATTTGACTTAATTTGGGTTCTAGTGCGGCAACCCGGTGACGAACTGGCCTATCGTTTTGTCGTGGTGCCGCAGATGCTACTTGCTGACGACCTAGAAACCGGATGACGTTACCCAGATGAGCGACGGTCAGTCCGACAGTGAATTACCTAATACTCCGCGCACTCCCGAGGAGAAAGCAGCGCGCCGCGCTGATAAGGCCAAAAAAGAGCCGACAAAGCGGCAAACACTTTCAGCAATCACGATATCGGTTTTTTTGTGTTGGCTAGGTAGTACGGTTTTTATTGCGTCGCATAAGGTGATGGCGGCACGACTAGGTATCAGCACTCTCGAAGTGACTCTTGCACTCGCGAGTTATTCGGTCGCGCTCATTATGATCGCGATTGCAGGTGGTCGACTATGCGACATCATCGGACGCAAGCGGATGTTCATAATTGCTGGCCTAGTGTTTTCCGTGACCTCATTATTTGGCTTGCTTATTGAAGACTTTTGGTCTCTCTTGCTCGTTCGGGTAGTGATGGGACTGTGCGCAGGGCTAATTCTGACTTCGACCGGTGGAGTTTTAGTTACGACCATGCATGGGGATACCCGCCATGATGGTTGGCTGCTGTGGCGTGGTGCAGGTATGTGCGGCATGGTGTTAGGCCCTGTTTTTGGTCCTGTAATAACGAGCGACGTCGATTGGCATACGCCTTTTCTCGCAAATGCACTGGTGATGTTGTTAGCGGTTGCCCTTGGTGCTTGGGGCATGACGGAGAGCCGTGATGAAGACAGTCTCTTCAGTTTTGGGCTCCTAGCACCGACAGTTTTTCTGGGTCTTGGATTACTGAGCCCGTACTTAGTTCTGCTAGTTTTCAAGGAGCAGATCGAGAGTTGGCCTTTGGTGGCCGCTATCGTCGTCGGTGGGATCGCTTGTCTCATTGGGTACTTCGTGCTCAATAGGAGAGGCGGCCACAAACTCTTCGATACCAACATCGTGACCCATAATCGCCGAATGTGGCTGACCGATATTTTCGGCGGAATTCACGTAGGCGCCCTGTTTGTAGTGGTTGCCGCTTTCACGGTTATTTTGGATGCTGATACCAAATTGACTTCTACCTGGATTGGTATCGGGATGCTTCCGCTAGTGGTTCCGCTAATTACTTTGCATTTATTGGCGCATAGATTTAGAGAAAGGTATGGGCTCACCAGGCAAAAAGAGACAATAATTGGGTGCCTTCTACTCACACTCAGCGTGATTTGGTGGTTCGGGGTAGCGGCGAGAAACCCAAGTTATTGGACGATACTTCCGGACTTGATTCTCGTAGGTGCTGGCTTTGGCCTTATCCGGCTGTATGGGCATATGGGCGTTATTAAGGTTACGGGCCAAAGGTGGTCGTCCACACTTTTTGGAACTAGAACTTTCAGCAATCACATAGGTGCGGCCATAGGTGCAGTAGTAATCGGCTATGTACTTGTTGCGGCTTCAATTGGTACTGAAACCTTAGATCCGGCGGTGGCTAAGCAAGCCGGACTAGTAGCCAGCTTCTCAATTTTGGTCGTAATTGCCTCATCGATCGTCTTCGCTGGCCTGAAAGCCGAACTCCTTGGGCTCGAGGACCCACATTGGCATGCAGCCGCCACTTAGGGGGAAGGTGCGGACCCCGTCGCGCCTGTGCTTTGATCTAAGCATGACCACAATCGATCGGCGCAAATTGTCCGCGCTCTTAGACAAGGAGCGAGTAGAGCATCTAGCGCGCACTCCACTATCCCGAGCCGCCTATGAAGCTGCTGACCACCTATTTGGCCGGGTCCCGATGACTTGGATGAATAAATGGTCAGGCGGATACCCCGTTTCTATGGCCTCGGCTCGTGGCAACCGAATCGTTGATCTAGATGGAAACGAGTATGTGGACTTTGCCTTGGGCGACACCGCAGCGATGGCCGGGCATTCACCTGACGCCACGGTAGCTGCCGTAACTAAGCGTCTAGCCGTCGACGGTGGCATCACCACGATGCTGCCAAGCTTGGATGCTGAGTGGGTTGGCGCCGAACTGACTCGGCGTTTCGGGTTACCGCTTTGGTCGTTCGCCCTCAGTGCCACCGACGCCAATCGGTGGGCATTGCGCATCGGTCGACTAGTCACCGGTAAACCGAAGGTTTTAGCGTTCTCATATGGGTACCACGGTGCCGTCGATGAAACCTTTGTTGTGTGCGGTCCAGATGGTGAACCAGAAGCAAGGGGCGGAAATGTCGGGCCACCGGTGCCGATCGCAGATACCACCCGAGTTGCCGAGTTCAACGATTTAGCATCGGTTGAGCGCGCCTTAGCTCACGGTGATATTGCTGTGGTGATAACCGAGCCCGCGCTCACCAATATGGGCATCGTGCTTCCTGAGCCAGGTTTTCTTGACGGCCTACGCGCCCTGTGCACGCAATATGGCGCACTCCTATTGATTGATGAAACACATACTTTCTCTGCGGGCCCAGGCGGGTGTACTGAAGCTTGGAATCTGAAGCCAGACCTATTTGTGATCGGCAAGAGCATCGGCGGCGGTGTCCCGTGCGGCGCCTTTGGGATTACCAACGAAATTGCTGAAGCCATTCGAAAAAATCTTGACGCTGACCTCGTCGATGTCGGCGGCGTGGGCGGCACACTGGCCGGCAATGTTCTGTCAACAGCAGCGATGCGGGCAACTTTGGGAGAGGTACTAACCGCGCCCGCATTTGAACACATGATTGCCATGGCAACTAGGTTCACCGCTGGGGTAGAGCTGGTACTTCTGGAAACGAACATGCCGTGGTCGATAGTGCAACTGGGTGCGCGGGCCGAGTATCTATTCACGAGCCCGGCACCCAAAAGTGGCTCGGCATCGGCTTTGGTTGAGGACGAGGAACTTGAGGACTACCTACATCTTTTCATGTCTAACCGCGGCTTGTTGATGACACCATTTCACAATATGGCGTTGATGTGCCCGACAACATCTTCGGCCGACGTCGACTTGCACACTGCTTTGTTTACCAAAGCGATTTGTGACTTAGTTAGCTAACTTTCAGTGTTTACTGAAAATAAGTTGGCCCAGTTACCTTTAACTTCTTTTGGCTGATTGGTGCGCAGCGGCCGTCGAGTTCGCACTTATTGCTGAACGCGCCGACCTTGACGTTTGTTGGCCCACTTTCAGACCAAACAATACTGAAAGATTTACCATTGCGCTTGAATCCGCAAGTTACGAGGCTGCCCTTTGTCGCACATCTTTGGAAAGTTGCGTCGGTGATCCAGCCCTCAAGAGTTTGCAAGGCAATTGCGCCGTCGCTACCCGTGTTCATCTGAATGCCGAGGAGTTCAATATCTGGTCGCCACGAGTACCAGTAGACGCGGCTCAAGCCAAGGCGCAGGGCATCAAGATAGGTGCGGGCAGTCCACTGCGCGGCTTTTGACCCGGTGATGTCCTGATCGGGATTTGCGGGGCCGGGGCCAGCAAGCCCGAAGTTATTCTCGGTGTCCCAAAGTGGTTTATTGGGAGCACCAGCGGCCTTGAGGCTGTCCATCCACAAGTTAGCCAAAGCGGCGCGATCCTTAGGTGAACCAAGGCTGGCCGGGTAGGTATGTGCACTGAAGACGTCAATCGGCCAGTTTCGCTGGGCCAATTCGGCCAAGAATTTGGGGTAGAACTTCTTAAAGGCTCCACCGAGTCGTACTCCGGTGCTGGGCGCGACGACGGTAGCCGCCGGGTCGATGGTCTTGATGATGTCGTAGGCGCGTTTGGTTAGTTCGGCAAGCTCGGCCGGGCTGCCTGTTGAAAAGGTGGAAAGGTTGGCCTCATTCCAAGGCTGGTAACTGGTGATTTTGCCTTTGTAGCGGGTCACGACCGCTGTTACCCAGCGATCCCACCAAGCCAAGTCAGTTGGCATGCCAGCGGCTCCGGGCCGGGGCAGGGCAATCGGTGAGGGGTCATCACTTGCCCAAGCGGGGGTACTTCCCAGCACCAACAGGATGTCCTTGGTGCCGTTGGCCACTGCCGTATTAACGGAACTATCTAGATTCACCCAATTGAAGTTGCCATTAGTAGTTTCAATATCAGCCCAACTTGTCTGGTTATCCCACAAACGAATCGAGCCAATAGGGATATTGGGCCAGTTACCGCGTTGCAGGTCCACCACATGCATGCCGAACAAAGTGTCCTTGATTAATGTGCCAGGGGGTAGGGGTGCCGCCTGCGCTCCCGGGGCCGCAAGGAAGAGAGCTCCGGCGGATACCAAGGTGGTGGCGGTCACGGTGACAAGGGCGATGGCGCGGGTGTGAAATGACATGACGTCATCGTGCCATTAGCCAACGTATTGTCGTTAGAGGGGTCGTGAAACCGCCAGCAAGGTGACGTCATCACGGTGCCAGTCCACCGAGCGCTCCCGGGCGCGCGCCAGAACTCGCTGGCAAATCTCCTCGGCGTTGATGCGAACAGGTGCGTCGCAGCCGCGAACAAAACTAGAAAGATCATGGGTAGTGAAAGTTGCACCTGCCTCATTACGAGACTCGACTAGTCCATCGGTGAATGCCATGAATAAGGCGCCGGGCTGAAAATCGGTTGTCAGCGTCTCCCATTGCCCGCCGAGGGAAGAAAGAAGTGGGCCGGTCGGCTCACAAAAACTTGCGGTTTTGTCGGCTTTAACTAACAGCGCGGGTTCGTGACCAGCGTTGGCCCAAGAGACAGTGCCGGCGTGCTGATCTACTACAACTACGAGTGCTGTTACAAAGAACGCACTGTCAAAGAGGATTGTCGCGGCCACCTTCAATATCTGGTCAGGGCTGCTGCCGGCGCGGAGCCCGGCATGCATGAGGGGCCTAAGTTGCACGGCGGTTACGCCCGGCGCCGCGCCATGCCCAGAAACGTCAGCAACGACAAGACCCAAAGTGCCATCTGGTCGGACAGCCGCATCCCACCAGTCACCGGACATCACTCCTTCAGCCGACTTAGACGTACCGAAGATATTGAGCCCAGGGATTTTAATTACTTCCGCCTGCGTGTGCGCGAACGTAAGTGCTGCAACAACCGGTGCTTCTTGATGCAGCCCCTGTCGAGCTGCCCGTGCTGAATCAATTTCTTGCACCAGGTTTCTTCTCATGGACTCCGCATCGAGCGCCACCATCGCGATCTCCGGCGGCCCAATACCTGGGATCACATGTTCATGTGTGGGCCCGGTGGTAGCGCGTTTTAAGTCTTCTTGTAAACGAGCCAATGGAAGCAAGACCCAGCGCCTTAATGCGAGGAAAAAGCCGATTAGGAGCACCGTCGCGCTAATCCCGGCGATCAGTAAAACCACACCGAGTAGCCAGGTGAACCCCTGAGCTAGCTCAGCTGCATCATCTCTTTGGTTTTCGATGGCGCTAATCAGATGCTGGGAATCTTGGGTCATTTTGTCGTAAGCCTGGCGCGTTTCGGGGGCCAGTGTTATTGCGCGAACCCGTTTACCGGGTCCGCTCTCCATGGCCGAAGTGACGGGGCCAACACCCTTGGTTACCCAGTTAGCCTGCGAGGTAACAACAGCGGCAAACAATTGCTTTATTTCGGGGATGTCAGCTATTTGCGGAGCCACCTGTTGCGCGAGAGCATCCGCCCGCGCGATCGCGTCGTTTAACCTAGTTAGGGACGGAGGGGTACCAAGCAGGCCATAATCTGTGAGGGCTCGAGATGCATTTGCCTGAGCCAGCACTAATGACCGCGCGGATTTAGCGGCGGGGTCAAGTGTCTCGCGCAACTCGTTCTGCGCAGTTACCGTGCCGAAGTACTCCTGCATTAAAAAGACTGCGCTCGTGGCCATGACACCGAAGGCCAGGAAAGCCACAAAGAGCATTCTGCGGCGAAGGGTCATGATTTTCGCTCACCCGTTGTCACCAGTAAGACACCGCCCAACACAACCGTGAGCCCAAGAACTACATCGCGTGTTATCGGCTCGCTGATTATCAGCGCACCGAGTAGCACCGCGATCGCCGGGTTGACATAGGCATATGTTGACACAAGTGACATTGGAGCACAGGTGATCAGATAGCTATAGGCGCTGTAGCCAATGACCGCTGCAACTACTAACCAAATCCAGCCTAACCAAGAGGCTTGCGTAAATGTGTCGAAGTGGATACTTTCACCGCGCAAGGCGCCTAGCCCGAGCAGCATGGCACCGGCACCTACTAATTCATAAAAAGTGGCGACGATGGAATTTTTCGGCAGCGGATAAGAGGTTGATTTCCACGAGAAAAAAGCCCAGCAGAAACTTGATGCGAGAAGTAAACAAGACCACAAAACAACATCACCTTCGGTGCCTGATCGCGGTGTGGTGCCTCCTGGAAGAATCATCAGGCCCAATCCAGTTAATCCAACGACGACTCCAGCGATAGTCAGAGGTGATGGGCGGTCACCAGCTTTGATCCGGAAGAGGACAATCCAAAGTGGCACTATCGACACCAAAAGTGCGACGATTCCGCTGGGTACAAACCTTTCCGCAAGTGCCACGGTGCCGATGCCGACACCGAGTAGCAGGCAACCCATCAGAATCGAGTAGGCGAATTCAGGGAGTGAAACCCTCAGTACTCGAGGCCCCTTGACTATCGACAACGCCGCCGCGAGAATCAACGCGGCCATGAAGAAGCGCAACGCATTCGACAGCAAGGGTGGCATTGACTCGACCACCACCGCCACACCGAGGTAGGTAGAACCCCAAATCACCCAAAGGATGATGAGCGGCACCCAGATTTGCATGGGTGAGGCGCGGACGACCCCTCGCACATCAACGGTTGACATCCACCTAGCCTCTCACCTAGACATAGGGGAGTGCACATCTATAGGCGGAGATGGTCTAAGTGAGTGATTCGCGCGATCGGGGCCTGTTCTCCGCGGTCATTGCCATTGCGGCTGGTATCGAGCTCAAGGCCACGTTGCGTCGAATCATTCAAGCGGCA
>WLHM01000250.1 GCA_009702725.1 Actinomycetota bacterium
CCATGCTGCCGCCGAATACCTGATAGCCGAAGGCTGGACTACCCCTTCACAACTTGGTATTTACGGTGGCTCAAATGGTGGGCTGCTTGTGGGCGCGGCCATGACCCAGCGTCCCGAACTTTTCAACGCGGTAGTTTGCGTCGCACCACTTCTCGACATGATCAGATACACCACCTCTGAGCTCGGGCCAACCTGGACAGTTGAGTACGGTGACCCCGAAGATGCCGAGCAATTCGGCTGGCTCATCAACTACTCGCCCTACCACCGAGTAACTGAAGGCACCGACTACCCGGCCGCTATGTTCGCGGTGTTCGACAATGACACCCGCACTGATCCCATGCACGGGCGCAAGATGTGCGCGGCGGCCCAACACGCAACCAGCGGTGATAGGCCGATCCTGCTTCGAACCGAAGGTGATGTCGGGCACGGTGCGAGGTCCATGTCGAAGTCGGTTGAAGAGTCGGCTGACACTTTGGCATTTCTCGCTAAGTGGACGGGGCTCAACTGATGCCCTCGGCACTGGCGATCTTGACCAAGGAGCAATCTTGGTGGGAGCCGGCCCGGGATTGGATCATCGGCGTGCCGTTGCAGTTCGTCAGCATTTTTGTGGTTGCGCTGATCGCGCAAATCGTTCTGCTTTGGTCGATTCGTCGAGTTGTTCGCCGCACCACCGAACGGGCGCGGCGCGATCGCCTCGAAGACAGTCGTCGCACGATGCGCACCGCGGAGTTAAGTGATGTCTTACTTAATCAGCGCACCGAGCAACGAGCTGCTGCGATCGGATCACTGCTTACCAGCGTGGTCAGCATCACGGTTTGGGTTATCGCGCTACTAACTGCACTCCCCCTACTTGGCGTTGACATCGCCCCTCTGCTTGCAAGTGCCGGAGTAATAGGTGTCGCACTCGGATTCGGAGCCCAAACTTTGGTCAAGGATTACCTATCTGGGATTTTTCTGATCATTGAAGACCAATTTGGTGTTGGCGATGTAGTTGATCTTGGGCCCGCAATTGGCACCGTCGAAGAGGTAGCACTTCGATACACCAGGCTTCGTGATCTCTCGGGTATCGTCTGGTATGTGCGCAACGGTGAAATCCTGCGCGTAGCAAACAAATCACAGGGCTGGACACTCGCTGTTGTCGATATCCCGGTCGCTTACAACGCTGACCTCGACAAGGTGCGCGACATCATTGAGAGCGTCGCAATCGACATGGACGAAGACCCTACTTATGACGACATGTTGCTGGGCAAGCCCATGTTTGCTGGAGTCGAATCAATGAGCGGAGACGCCGTGTTCTTGCGGATTACCGCCAAGGCCGTGCCCGAACAGCAGGTACCGTTGGCGCGGGCAATCCGGGAGCGCATGAAACTGGCGTTCGATCGCGCCGGCATTATCATCCCCGTTTTAGTGCGCCCTCCATCCAACATGCCGGGAACCTCATCTGGCACCAGAATGGAGCCATGAGTAAACGCTGCCTGGTAACTGGTGCCTCCGGATATGTCGGTGGACGCCTAGTACGTGAACTACTTGGAGCCGGACATGAGGTCCGCGTCCTGGCCCGGTCCCCGGAGAAACTCCGCGACATCCCTTGGGCAAATCAGGTTGAGATTTATGCTGGCGACGCTAGTGACCAGGTAGCGGTCACGGCCGCACTCGACGGCATCGAGGTCGCCTACTACCTACTCCATTCACTGCAAGAAGGCCACGAGCTTGAGGCGGCCGAACAGTCGATGGCACAGGTGTTCGCAACCGCTTGTGCGGCACAAAATGTGGGGCGCATCATTTACCTCGGCGGGCTGGCCCCGGCGATCGCCAATGACAAGATGACACCGCATATGCGTTCAAGGGTGCTTGTTGGACAAACCCTGCGCGCCTCCGGTGTGCCAACTATTGAGTATCGCGCCGCCGTCATCATCGGTTCTGGATCTGCATCATTTGAGATGCTCCGCTACTTAACCGAGCGCCTCCCAGCGATGATCGCCCCCCGTTGGGTGCGAATGAAAACCCAGCCGATTGCGATTAGGGATGTACTGCGCTATCTCGTTCTCGGTGCCGAACTACCACCGGAAGTCAGCCGCATATTTGATATCGGCGGCCCCGGTGTGATGAGTTTTCAGGACATGATGCAGCGCTACGCCGCGGTGGCCGGGTTGCCCAAGCGCATCATCCTCCCTATCAATTTGCTGTCCCCGCGGCTTTCTAGTCATTGGGTAAATATCGTCACCCCGGTACCCAAGGCGATCGCCAAGCCACTCGTGCGCTCACTGCGCCATCCATCGGTTTGCCGAGACCATGACATCGCGCAATTCATCCCCGATCCACCGGATGGACTTTTAACCTTCGAGGATGCCGTCGCACGTGCACTCACCCGGATTCAAGATGCCCAAGTGGCTACCAGGTGGTCCGGTGCATCAACTCCCGGCCGGTCAAGTGATCCATTACCTAGTGACCCAGAGTGGGCTGGTGGCTCACTCCACACCGATGTGCGTGAACTACGAACCCAAGCCTCACCGGAGGCGCTTTGGGCGGCGATAGATCGCATCGGTGGGGTTCACGGTTGGTATTCAGCGCGGCTGTTGTGGCAGATTCGCGGGAATATTGACCGTCTCATAGGCGGCGTTGGACTGCGGAGGGGCCGCCGAAACCCCGACACCTTGATGGTTGGCGATGCGGTGGACTTCTGGCGGGTTGAAGAACGTATTCCGCCAAAGCTACTTAGGCTCCGCGCTGAAATGAAGATGCCCGGGCGGGCCTGGCTTGAATTCACCGTTCGAGAAGACCCGGCAGGCGGCCTCGTTCTATGCCAGCGAGCTGTCTACTGGCCCAAGAGCCTGATCGGGCATATCTATTGGTGGTCGATCGCACCATTCCACGCGATCGTGTTCCCGCCGATGGCCCGACACATCATTGAACAGGCTGAAGCTGGTAGTCCGACCACACCGGGTATTTCCGCGGATTCAAAATCGATTGCTTAAGGATGAGCGAGCCAACAGCGGGTGAGATTTCCCCATATGAAGCATTGGGCGGCCAGGAGTTCTTTACCGAACTAGTGGCCAACTTCTATCGCCGAGTAGCCGTTGACCCGATCCTGCGCCCGATGTACCCGGATGCTGACCTCACCGAAGCTGAGCGCCGACTTTGTTTATTTCTCGAGCAATACTGGGGCGGGCCAAAAACCTATAGCGATGAGCGCGGCCAC
>WLHM01000251.1 GCA_009702725.1 Actinomycetota bacterium
CCGGCAGTGGCTCGACGACTATCTCGCACACGGTGTACTGGCCAGATTGCTCACCAATGCGCCCGATCCCCTCAGCCATAGTCGCAAAAGTTTCACGTAGTTGAAACCGAACTTCCTCGGTGTCAACATTTACTCGATATCGCGTTCTTAGCTGCTCGGCAACTAGATTCGCATGGGCCTCGCCAATGCACCACACCACCATTTGCCTTGTAGCCACATTTTGGTCAATGCGAAGAGTCGGATCTTCGGCGAGTAGGCGGGCGAGGGCCGGGCCCAAATTTTCCTCGTCAGTGGCGGTGTGGGCACGAATCGCAATTGGCAATAATGGTTCTGGCATCAGCCAGGGTTCCATGATCAGTGGTTGGGCGAGGCTCGACAAAGTATCGCCGGTCTCGGCGCCAGTCAGTTTGCTAACTGAGACGATACTGCCGGCTATCGCGGGCGCAACCGGGCGCTGTTCTGCGCCCAGCGGAGCACTTAGTACCCCGATTCGCGCAACAACGTCTTGGATTTGGTGCCCAGATGAACTTTCGAAATGCCCTGTAATGTGGACCGCTTGATCGGCCGTCAAGGTTCCGGAGAAAACACGTACCAGCGAAAGCTTGCCATTATCTGGATCGGATGTGGTCTTGAATACTTCTGCGCAAAGGGGACCGGCAGGGTCTGGCAACAATGGTGGCAGGGGATCACCTCCGACGCTCATGACTACCGGGAGTGGGCGCTCGGCTGGCGAAGGGAAACCGCGTCCTATCAGTTCAAGTATGAGGTCAGTACCTAAAGTTGCCGGAGCTAGGGAGTGCCCCAAGACCGGGTGAAAGTGGCCCCGGGCCACAGCGCGCTCAAAGTCCCTATTCAATGTTTCTACTTCTACTGGCTCACCGGCAACGAAGCGGTCCATCAAGTTCTCGTCTTCGGATTCGGTGATGATGGCCTCAATAAGGTCACCCCGCGCCAGTTCAATGAGGTCGCCATGTTCACGCTCGCACTCGCGCTCTGCCCGTGAGCCTGTGGTCCATTCGTGAATTGTCGTTGTTAGTAAATCAATAAAGCCGATCGGTGAGCCGTTGTTCGCGTGAATTGGTAGGTGCAATGGCAGCACAGCACCTCCGCCGGCAAAGATTCGCTGACAGACCGCGACGGTTTCTTCGAAGTCACCGCGTTCGTTATCCAATTTGGTTACAACAATGCCTCGCGGCATGCCAGCTGCCTCACACTCGTCCCAAAGATGCCGTGTTGCGGCATCTACTCCGTCGGTGGAGCCGATCACAAATAGTGCCGCGTCAGCTGCGCGCAAGCCAGCTCGGAGGTCAGCCATGAAGTCTTCGTAGCCTGGTGTGTCTATCAAGTTTATTACTAAACCTTGCCAAGAAATTGTTGCCACTGCGAGTCCGACAGAGCGATGCTGCTTTATGGAAATCGGATCAAAGTCGCTAATTGTCGTGCCGTCTTCAACGTTGCCAATGCGGGTGCTGGCTCCAGCGGCGTAAATTAGTGACTCGACCAGCGAAGTTTTGCCAGATCCGGTTGGGCCAATAAGTACAACATTGCGAATATCTTCGGGGAGATTGGCAGTTGGCGCAGCCTTGAACCCTCGCTTATCGGACATTTTCACCTCTTTCACGCTGTTAAGACGTGAGTCTTCACCGTTTGCCGGACGTAATGCAAACGCCGCATGATAATCAGCGTATGAGACTCATCCACCCATTGCGAATGGCACCAATCAAATTGGTTCAAAATCGCCTCCTTGTTTGGCCCCTTGCGGTTGCGTTGGCCATTGGAATTGGGCTGGTGAATGCGTCCAATTACCCGGCCATTGCGTCAACAAAGTTAGTCGCGGGGGAGCAGGTCGAACTGAGCGTCCTCGTTTATAACATTGAGTACTCTGGAGACGCCTCCACCGATCGGGTGATCCGAGAGATAGATGCTGACATCGTTGGTGTTTTGGAGTCCTACAACCGGCTCCCGGAGATTGCCCGCAAAACCGGATATCCGTATTACAACGTCGGCCTGCAATTGCTCTCGAAATTTCCGATTCTTGAACCCTCAGGGGCGGAGGGCCTTTATTCCCTTATTGAGGTGGAGCCGGGGTATGTCGTTGCTTTCTTCAACACGCACCTCGATTATGTGAAGTACGGTCCTTCGCGGTTAGTGAAGGGTTTTTCGGAGAAAGCAGTAACACAGTCCGAAATTATCGTCCGTGCGAATTCAATAAACATCTTGACCCCGGACATAGCCTCTCTAATTGGGCAAGGTTATCCAGTGTTCTTAACGGGCGATCTAAATTCGCCCTCAAGTTTGGATTACACCAAGGCTACGGTCGGCACCCGAGCGGGCATTGATTCAGCGATGCGGTGGCCGGTCAGTGAAGCGCTTTTCAAGGCAGGAATGCGCGACGCCTACCGAGATGTGCACCGAAATCCGGTTCTTGTTCCTGGCATAACTATGGTCGATCCCGACTTCAGCAAGGGTGGTTCTGGCGATCGAATCGACTACATCTACGCCGGTGGTCCGAGCACAACACTCACAAGCACGGTTGTTGGTGAACTTGGAGGCCCAGATGTCGGTATCGGATTTAAGAAGTGGACATCTGATCATCGCGCGGTGCTGAGCACCTTCCAGGTAACCCCGGTGGCATTACCCACAACGGTCTCATTGAACACTCGCATGCTGAACCAAGGAGATACGCTCAACGTTCGATATAACGCACCTGGATATTCATCCACCACCGTTATTGTCGTGCCTGAAGGGGCTACAAAGTCAGCTGCATTATTGACAAATTCGACCTCAGAATCGGGCAGCACTTCATTTGCGACCGCTGCGCTATCACCTGATGGATATGACATTGTCATGTTGAGTAGTGAAGGAACGGAATTGGCGCGAAACTCATTTTGGGTGCGGTCAACGGGTGCTGGAGTTGACCTGCAATCCGGTGCTGAGACGTACAAAGTGGGCGAACCAATTGATATCTCATGGACGAACGGGCCGGCCAACCGCTGGGACTGGATCGGGGTTTATCGAGCAGGTGCCGCCAATCCGAATAAGGATGACTATCTCCTGTGGAGCTACGTTGGTGGCCATAACTCGGGGGCATTGCCACCGCAGGTTTTCGGCTCGATGACTTTGGGTGCTCAGTCCCAGGGGAAACCTTGGCCGTTGCCACCAGGGGATTACCGAATCCACTACCTTCTGACCGACCA
>WLHM01000252.1 GCA_009702725.1 Actinomycetota bacterium
CCTTGGGCGGCGGCCTTTCGGGCGTAATCCTCATGCGCTGCGATCATAGATTCTTTGTCGCCGGTCCAATTTGTTTGGACCAACGCTGCTCGAATGATGGACATGGACTTTTCCTCCTATGTGGTTCCGCAACATGCTTATGTCTACATGTACTGACGTAATAGTGGCCAATCGGCCCGGTAAATCAAGTAGGGCCGAAATGTTTATTGGGTAATGTAACAGTTCTATTTGTGGTAGGAATAGCGAATGTACTATTAGATTTGTGTTGAATATTCCTGTAGGCAAGGGCTAGGAGTGGCATCTTGACCGCGCTAAGTGAGGCAGTGGGCAATGACTCCCATGATGTGGGAAACATTGTCCGCGACGCAATTACTGATTCGTCTCCCAGGGGGATAGCTGCCGCTGTGCACCGCTTAATCCGAGCTGGGCGCTTAGTCACAGGGGATCGGCTCCCTACGGTCCGAGAATTGGCGCTCAGTATTGATGTAAGTCCGGCAACGGTAAGTGAGGCTTGGCAGGCACTTTCGGCGGTTGGGGCAACGAAATCGCGCGGGCGGGCAGGCACTTTTGTCCAAGACACCCGCGAACCCAGTCGCCCGGTCAGGTACCTAGGCATCGGCGTGCAAAGTGGCGTTCTCACTGCCTTAGACCTATCCACGAGTATGCCTGATCCAGCACTGCTGCCACCCATGAATGCTGCATTAGCTGAAGTCGCTGGCCCATCACTTCGCTGGACAACGAGTTATCTTGATAATCCATTATTGCCGAGCCTCGAAGAGATTCTGAGGCAAGATTGGCCGTTTGAGCCGCAGCGAATGGGGCTGGTCGACGGTGCGCTCGATGGATTGGCGCGGGTTGTGGAGCAGGTGGTGCGGCTCGGCGACCGGGTTGCAATCGAAAACCCCGGGTTCCCCGCGCTAATGGATCTTCTGGAGTCACGTGGCGCTGAAGTGGTTCCCCTTGAAATGGACGGGCTCGGTGTCACGGCTGACTCGCTGGCCGCTGCGGTTCGGGAGCAGCCGGTAGCGGTATTCATTCACCCGAGGGCGCAGAACCCCACGGGATCCAGCATGACGGAGGTTCGGGTGCGAGACCTTGCCAACGTCATGAGTTCGAATTCCGCGTGGATAATTGAAGCCGACCATTCAGGTGCAATTGCAAGCGGGGCGGATGTCAGTGTCGGGTCTTATCTACCCGAGCGCACTATTCGGATTAGAAGTTATTCAAAATCCCACGGGCCGGACTTGCGTATCGCGGCAATTGGTGGCGCCGCCGATGTGATTGACCCGCTGATGGCGCGCAGAATGCTTGGTCCCGGCTGGACCAGCCGGATCCTCCAAGGTGTGTTGGTGCAATTGTTGACTTCGCCGGAAGCAATTTCATCGGTTGACTTGGCGCGTGAGACTTATCGTCGCAGAAGTACTCAATTCTGTGCGTTCTTGTCGGCCAATGGCATTCAAGTTAGTGCGGGGGACGGCATTAATGTCTGGGTTCAGGTTAACGATGAGAGAAGTGCCCTTATAACGCTTGCTGCAGCAGGGATTCACGTAGCTCCAGGTGGACCGTTCATGGTCGCCTCATCAACTAGTAGTCACTTGCGGGTGACCGCTGGCCTTCTTCCTGACGATGCCGTGCATTTGACTCGAATTTATGAGAATTTCGTTATTGCGGCCAAAGCCCAGCCCAGCGTCAGGGGTGGGATTTCTTAGTTCAGGCGAGCCTTGCTAGGGATCTCCCAACCGACTTGGCTTAGGTGGGGTTATGAATCGCTAGGGCTTTCTTGCCTGGATGGAAATTGCGGTGCTCGCAAATGTGTCGCGCCGGTTGCGAATCGGGCCGTTAGCGAGTCCAGTTACCGTGCGCCACCCGGTGGACTTGACACCTTAGACAATCGTCCTCAATGTCTTGAGCAATGGGCGAATTGAACTCGTTATTGCTGAACTGTTAGTGATCTAGCCCAGCCCGTTGCCTGAGCGCTTTACCTGCTTGTTGGCCGGCTTCAAGTATTGGCTGAACTGCTACCCGGGTTGGCTTCCGATTCAGCATTACCGCTTCGCCCTGCACGAATACGGCGTCAATACTTTCCGCGGTAGCGCTGTAGACCAGCGTCGAGTAGGGATCACCGAATGTCACGGTATTGGGGTGCCAAGGATTCAGTACGAATAAATCTGCGCACTTTCCTACCTCAAGTGACCCAATGTCTTCCGCCCAATCCAGTGCCAGTGCGCCACCCATGGTTGCCATCCGAACAATGTCGCGCGCCATGATCACAGAAGGATCTCGGTGCTCAAGTTTTTGTAGGAGACCGGTGAGTTTCATGACTTGCAACATATCCTGATTATTGTTGCTTGATGGGCCGTCTGAACCCAACGAGGTATTGATTCCAAGCCGCATCATTTCAACCACTGGAGCCACCCCTTCGCCTAGATAAGCGTTACTGGCTGGATTGTGTGAGATCGATGAACCGGTACCTGCAATCAATGTGAGGTCTTCGCGAGTTGGATGCGTGCAGTGCACAAGAAGAGTACGTGGTCCGAGAAAATCGATCGAATTCTCAAAGACGATATCCGTCGTTCCATACATGTCTAGCGCGGCTTCGAGAGTTGAAGGCGTAGTCGCGTGAATCGTGACACCGGTATCAAATTCCTTTGCAAGATCTCTAGACGCAATCAGCGCCTCTCGCGAGGCACTAAAAATTGTGTACGGGGCGAACCAGATGCGAATGCGGTCCTCGTCCGATCGATGATAAGCAGTTGCCAGTTCACGGCAGGCGGCAACTTCAACCGAGGTGGAGTGCACGATTTCGGCGTGCACAGTTCCGGTGTCGAGGATTCCGCGTGCGAGGACAGTTCGAACGCCTACTTCTCGCATGCCCGCGATGGTCGCTTCCGCCATCCCAGGTCGAGGGTGGGGGTAGTTGTAATCCACAACTGTGGTGGTGCCACTCAGCACCGCTTCAAGAGCGGTAAGTTGGCCAGCGGTCCTCGCATCCCCAACCGTTAGGTGTCCAACTACCCGGTCAATGGCCTTCGAGAACCAGTCCCAGACACCGAGACCTTCCCCAATGCCCCTGGTCAAAGTTTGAAAGGAATGCGTATGGGTATTGATCAGGCCTGGGAAGACAAAACTGCCGCTGCAGTCATGTTGTGCTGCCGAGCTCTTCTGGTACTCGGAC
>WLHM01000253.1 GCA_009702725.1 Actinomycetota bacterium
AGATCTACTTGTTGATGAGGCCGAACTAGCCAAGCGGGCGGCGGCATTTGCGCCGCTGCCGCCCCGTTACACCAGGGGTGTTCTGGCCAAATACACCAAACTGGTGGGCTCGGCCTCCAAAGGTGCGGTCTGCGACTAGGGCTGGGGTAGGGGGGTGACTTGAGATTTGGCAACAGGACCGGTAACCTAAGGTCCGTGGCAAAGAATCAGGTAGTTATTAGGCGCGCGGGCTAGACGCATACTCCGCGCGCTGCCCTCCGTTACCCACCAGGGTCGGGGGGTTTTTCATTGGAGCGGCACAATTACGTACGGGCAGTGAGTTAATCGTCTAGACGAAGAAGGCAGGGATCATGGGTGAGCAATCCGCCGGGGCGCAGATCACCGGTGCACAGAGCCTGGTTTTATCCCTTGAGGCAGCCGGCGTTACCGATGTCTTTGGCATTCCGGGCGGAGCGATCCTGCCGCTATACGACCCGCTAATGGACTCGAGAATCCGCCATATTCTGGTGCGCCATGAGCAAGGCGCCGGCCATGCTGCTGAAGGGTTCGCCGGGGCAACAGGGCGGGTGGGTGTCTGCATGGCAACAAGTGGCCCGGGGGCCACCAACCTGGTTACCCCGATTGCCGATGCCGCGATGGATTCCATCCCAATGGTGGCGATCACCGGGCAGGTACCAAGTGGTGCTATCGGCACCGATGCTTTCCAAGAGGCGGATATCCGCGGTATCACGATGCCGATCACCAAGCACAATTACCTTGTTACCAACCCCGATGACATCCCACGTGCAATTGCCGAGGCCTTCCATATTGCGTCAACTGGTCGTCCTGGGCCGGTACTCGTAGATGTTTCAAAGGACGCACTTCAAGCACTGACCACTTACAAGTGGCCCTCAGCTATTGATCTTCCCGGCTACCACCCGGTGACCAAGCCGCATGCCAAGCAGGTGCGCGATGCGGCCAGCATGATCATCGCCGCGAAGTCACCGGTGCTGTATGTCGGTGGTGGCGTCATCCGAGCCAATGCCGCTGTGTCACTACGCAAGTTGGCAGAGATAACGGGTATACCGGTTGTTACCACTTTGATGGCGCGAGGTGCATTCCCTGATTCCCATCCGCAGCACCTGGGGATGCCGGGCATGCATGGAAGTGTCGCTGCAGTCGGCGCACTCCAAAAATCTGATCTCTTGATCACCTTGGGTGCCCGATTTGATGATCGTGTTACCGGCAAACTCTCGACTTTCGCTCCGAATGCATCGATCATTCACGCTGATATCGATCCTGCCGAAATAGGTAAGAATCGGTATGCCGATATACCGATCGTGGGCGATCTCGCAGAGGTGATCCCCGAGTTGGTAATGGCACTAGAGGCGGAATACGCGGCGGGTAATCGTGGCGACTATGCAGCTTGGTGGGCATTACTGAATCGGATGCGCGAGACCTACCCGATGGGCTACGACCTACCCGATGACGGCACGTTGTCGCCGCAGTACGTAATCGAGCGACTCGGAGTGATTTCTGGTCCGGATTCAATTTACGCATCCGGGGTTGGGCAGCATCAAATGTGGGCGGCGCAGTTTATCGGCTATGAGCACCCAAATACTTGGCTGAACTCAGGTGGTCTCGGCACCATGGGCTTCGCTGTTCCAGCTGCGATGGGTGCCAAAGTGGGTTGCCCAGATAAAACGGTTTGGGCGGTTGACGGTGATGGGTGCTTCCAGATGACCAACCAAGAGCTCGCCACCTGCGCGATCAACGAAATACCAATCAAGGTTGCATTAATCAACAACAGCAGCCTCGGCATGGTTAGGCAATGGCAAACCCTGTTCTACAACAGCCGCTATTCGAACACCGATCTAGAGTCACATCGCATACCGGATTTCGTAAAGTTAGCTGATGCGTATGGATGCCACGGCATACGCTGTGAGTCACCTGATGATGTTGACACCACTATCGAGAAGGCAATGGGCATGAACGATGCCCCCGTCGTCATCGATTTCGTTGTGCATCGCGATGCGATGGTGTGGCCGATGGTCGCAGCAGGCGCTAGCAATGACGAAATTTTGGTGGCACGAGCTATGGCACCTGATTGGGGGTCGGACGACTAATGTCACGACACACATTGTCCGTTTTAGTCGAAGACACTCCCGGTGTGCTGGCGCGCGTTGCCATTTTGTTCTCGAGGCGCGGGTTCAACATCGAGTCACTTGCAGTTGGGCCTACCGAGGTACCCCAGGTTTCACGGATGACGATCGTGGTCAATGTTGAGGGCGCACCACTTGAGCAGGTCACCAAGCAGCTAAATAAGCTCATAAACGTCCTGAAGATTGTCGAACTTGACCCAGATGCCTCGGTGCAACGCGAGATCTTGCTGGTTAAGGTGAAAGCCGATCTCGAGACCCGTTCGCATATCCTCGAAACTGTGCAGCTTTTTCGGGCCAAGGTGGTTGACGTCGCATCCGATGCTGTCACGATCGAAGCCACTGGCAATGGCGATAAGTTGTCGGCCTTGCTCCGGGTCCTTGAGCCTTTTGGGATCAAAGAGCTGGTCAAGTCCGGCGCTGTCGCTATGGCGCGCGGGGCGCGGTCGATTTCTGACCGACCAGTGCGTTCTGCCGACCGCTCCGCCTAGTCAAACCCGTAACCGATAACCTTTTGTCCCTTGACGCTGACGCACCCCCGAAACCAAGGAGAAATTCCCGTGGCTGAGCTTTTCTATGATGACGACGCAGATCTGTCAATCATCCAAAATCGGGTGGTGGCGGTGCTCGGCTACGGCAGCCAGGGCCATGCTCACGCCATGTCCCTGCGCGACTCAGGCGTCGATGTTCGAGTTGGCCTGCGCGATGGTTCGAAGACTCGAGGCAGGGCTGAAGAAGCCGGCCTGCGGGTAGTTGACCCTGCTACGGCTGCCGCCGAGGCTGACGTCATCATGATCTTGGCCCCTGACCCCGTGCAAAAGAAGTTGTATCTGGAAGCAATTGAGCCGAACCTGCAAGAAGGCGACGCCCTTTTCTTTGCTCACGGGTTCAACATTCGCTTCGGGTTTGTCACGCCACCGGCATTCGTTGATGTCTGCATGGTGGCCCCTAAGGGCCCCGGTCACCTCGTGCGCCGTGAGTATGTTGCCGGTCGCGGGGTTCCAGCGATCGTTGCAGTGGAGCAAGACTTCA
>WLHM01000254.1 GCA_009702725.1 Actinomycetota bacterium
ACGAGCGAGTGCAATCAGTGACAACGGCGCAAGGTGACATCGAATGTGACTACGTCGTCAACTGCACCGGGATGTGGGCTCGCCAATTCGGCCAAGCCCACGGGGTGAACATTCCACTTCAGGCGGCCGAGCATTACTACTTGATCACCGACACCATCGCCGGTATCGACTCGACACTTCCCGTATTCGAGGACCCATCCGCGCACGCCTACTACCGCGAGGAGGGTGGCGGCTTGATGATCGGCCTCTTTGAGCCGGTGTGTGCGCCGTGGAATGTGGATTCAATTCCGCAGGACTTCTCCTTTGGTGAAATCCCCCCAGACTGGGATCGCATGGGCCCTTACCTGGAGCGAGCCATGCAAAGGGTGCCAATTTCACTCGAAGCTGGTATCCGAAAGTTCTTCTGCGGGCCTGAATCATTCACCCCAGATTTGCAGCCGTTCATCGGCGAGGCGCCGGGCATCCGCAACTATTTTGTTGCCGCCGGCATGAACTCGGTTGGCATCCTTACCGGTGGTGGCGTCGGCCGGGTTGTTGCGAGCTGGATCATTAACGGCAAGCCCGATGTTGATGTCACCGGTTTCAATATCAATCGCGCACTCCCCCACCAACGAAACCCGCAGTACCGCGCCGAGCGCACAGTTGAAACCCTCGGGCTGGTTTACCAAACCCATTACCCAGGCCGCACGGTCACGACCGCCCGCGGCGTCAAGCGCTCACCTATTCATCACCTACTCAAAGAGCGCGGGGCTTACTTCCGCGATGTCAGCGGCTGGGAGGGCGCCGATTGGTATGCCTCACCCGGTGAAATCCCGGAGACGGGTGAACTCACTTGGGGCCGGCCCCACTGGTTTGAGTCTTGGGCAAACGAACACCGCGCGATCCGCGAGGGCGTCGGGCTAATGGACATGAGCTTCATGTCGAAGTTCTTGGTGCAGGGTGAACAAGCAGGTGCTCTCCTTGATTACGTATCAGCGAATGCCGTAGATGGCGCCGATGGCGTTATCACCTATACCCAGTGGCTCAACGACTCAGGCAATATCCAAGCCGACCTGACGGTCACCAAACTTGGCGCCAATAAGTTCTTCGTGGTTGCCTCAGATACCGCACACGGGCAGGTTCTTCAATGGTTAACGCGCCACGGCAAAGACTTTGCCGCCACCGTTACCGATGTGACTTCTGGTTATGCTCAATTCAATATCCACGGCCCCCTTTCCCGCGATCTCCTGCAGGCTGCGACCACAGCTGATATGTCAAACAGTGCATTTCCGTTTCGTACCGCCCGAGAAATTGACCTTGGCTTCGCGCGAGCACTATGTGTGCGCATCACCTACGTGGGCGAGCTCGGCTACGAACTTTATGTCCCAACCGAGCAAGCGGTTCACGCCTATGAGCGCCTGTGCGAAGTGGGCCAACAGGTCGGACTTGTGCATTGTGGGCTCAAAGCACTCGCGAGCCTGCGAATGGAAAAGGCTTATCGAGACTTTGGCCATGACATCGACAACACCGATTCGGTGCTCGAAGTTGGCCTTGGCTTTGCAGTTGCTTGGGATAAGGCCAGTGACTTCATTGGGCGTGACGCCGCCCTGAAGCAAAAGAACTCCGGCCCACTTCATCGGCGCCTCGTGCAGGTCAAACTCCTCGACCCACTGCCCTTGCTCTACCACGGTGAAATCTTGCTGCGAAGTGGCGAGGTAGTTGGCTATGTGCGCGCCGCTAGTTACGGTCACACCCTCGGAGGTGCTGTTGGGTTGGCGATGGTGGATGCAACTGAGCCGATCACCGCAGATTATCTAACAGCTGGAACCTGGGAGGTCGAGGTAGCCGGGCTGAAAGTGCCGGCCACTACTTCACTTCGGCCCATGTATGACCCAACTAATGAAAAGATAACGGGTAAATAGATCTGCTTACCGATGTCTAATCAACTCGAAGCACCGTCAGGGCTCTACCCCGCTTTACATCTCTCTGAGCAATACTTCACGTTCTCCCAATCGCGAGCCCATTTCTTACGCCACTCAAATGGACGATTGCAGCGTTGGCAGATTTTCGGCTCGAAACCATTTTTGGTCTTAGCTTTCATGGTGTGTTTTTCTGGCGCGGTAGCTAGCCCACGCACCTGTGCTCCATAGTGCCCAGATAACTAGTAAGGGTTGAAAGAGCAGGCGGATGGCACGTTCTTGATCAGTGTCTAATCCAAATGCATCCGTGCCGTTGATGTACTGGGAGATGTTGCCGGGGAAGACCGCAATAAAGAATGCGGCCACGATCCAACCAACGTAGGTGCGGTATTTGAATAAAATAATTAGTGAGATACCAAGAAGTATCTCAACTACACCGGATGCGACGACAACAAAGTCAGCTTGGCCCTGCAAGATGGTGGGGACTTGTGCTTGAAACTCAGTGCGGTTAGTTGTTAAGTGAGTGAAGCCAGCGTAGGCAAGGGCTGCGCCCAGAATGATTTGAAATACCTTGCGAAGTAACTCCATGGACCAAAGGCTAGTGGCTTTTAGGGAGAAGTTGTAGGCTCTTTTCTATGCACTACTCAGCACTGCGTACGACTCTCAAAGCTGGATCTATTGTCTTTGGTGCCTCAGCCCTCTTTCTCCTAATTCTTCCCGCAACATTTCTGGGCCTGCTCGGCCTCGAAGTTAACGATGGCATGGTGTGGGCTATGCGCATGATTGGCATAACCCTGATCGCCCTTGCTGGGAATATGTGGAATAACTCGAGGAGTAGTTCTGATGCGGGTGTCGGGCAGGTGGCATGGGTGATGTGTGTAAGTGCAAGTGCACTCGGTGTGTTGACTCTGCTGATCCCGGGGCAGCGAACCTGGTTTGCCTACCTCTATGCCGCGATTGGTTTTGGCTTTGGACTGAGTTATCTGATAAATATCGTGCGCAAGCAGTAGCGGGTAGCACAGACAACTAATTGCTGCCCAGCACCGACAAGGGCTTCACGCATACGTGGGCGAGCCCGAGGCCCATCACTACTTACCGGACAGCGCCCCCTCCGTGGAAGACCGTCTCGACAACGTGGATCACACCGTTCGATGCAATGACACCACTGTCGATCACATTCACGATCACACCGAAGCCATCTTTGATGCTGAGGGTCTGGCCATCAGCGATGACGGTGAACTTCTCACCCGACAAGGTCTCGACC
>WLHM01000255.1 GCA_009702725.1 Actinomycetota bacterium
AGACTGCACGCACCCGCGCGGCCAATTCGCGAACACTAAAGGGTTTAACTACATAATCATCGGCTCCCAGCTCAAGGCCAACAATGCGATCTGTTTCGTCGCCACGTGCAGTTGCAATGATTACCGGGATATCCGTTACCTTTCGCAGTTCGCGAAGCACGTCAAGTCCGTCGCCATCTGGTAAACCTAGATCCAGCAGGATCACGTCAATGTTGCTGTCCATGGCCGCCGCCAAGACCTGCGTTGCGTATGCCACGTGTTCGGTCTCGATCCCGTTTCTCTGCAACCCTTCAATAAGTGGAGCAGACACAGCCGGGTCATCCTCGACGACTAGGACCAACATGAGCCCATAGTGGCATGTTCGAGCTACTGGCAAGGGGCCGGTACGCCCATAAAAGCGGCTATTTTGTCGCAGCCGCCCACCTCTTACCTTTACTTAACCTTGTGCTGGCCCGCCCTTGGCCTATCGCCGCCTAATCTCATAACAAGTGCACTAGCAGCCTGAAAAACCAGTAGGAGGATGACATGAACCGAAGCACCGGAATCGCCCTTGTGTCTGCAACGGCCGGCGTTCTGATCGCCGCTTCAATTGCCGGTGTTGTAATCATCAATGCGGCCTCAAGTCCGGCCACCGCTGACTCCATCATCATTACTTCAGCGGCCAGCGCGCAAAGCACCACGGCGCCAACTCTTGACGCTAATGCTCCCCAAGATATTGTCTTTAGCTCCCCTGCCCTTCCAGAGATCATGATTAACCCACCGAGCCCAAAGGCCAACAAGAGCAGAGATGCCGCGACTCCAGCCGAGACACCTGCAACTACTCCAGCAGAGTCACCTGCCGCGAACTCAGCCTCACCCTCGGTCCGTGACATCACCGCTAATGACGCCGCGGCAATTGTGCTCGCAGCGTCAGGTGGCAAGGCCACCGATGCGCAGCAAGTCACCCACGGTGGCTACAACGCTTGGGCCATCACGGTTTCACGTGCCGATGGTTCGGTCGTGAAGGGTTTCGTGGAGGCAACCAGCGGCGTAATTTTCGATTGGTCCGTGGTCTCCGGTCCAACTCAGGTAGCACCTTCGAAGAACAACGGAGGCGAACAAGATGGTGAACAAAATGACGCTAACGAACATGAAGGCAACGAACATGAAGGTGGAGACGATGACTAATCCCAGGAACAGCAAGTCAGCACCCAGCCCACACCGCAAGTCAAGGCGTAATTCGCGCGCAGACAAGATCTGGTCAGCTGGGCTAGCTGCAACTACCTGCATCGGCATCGTCGGCGTAATCGGTGTGCGCAGCGTCGAAGCAAATGCTGATGCTGCTGCTTCGCAGCCAGCAGCAACGGACATTGCTCTGGTCTCGTCGAATGTGCCAACGACTTCGACCGGCCTTACCCAGGCTGATCTTGAGGCTTATGCGGCCGCCTTGGATGCCGAGAGCGCAAAGCTTGACTCCTACCGGGCTGCACTCGTTGATGCGGCCAATGCTCTGCAAGCTGCTTCGGGCCAGCCTGTGGCTCAGCAGCCGTCGGTTCAGCAGCCGTCGGTTCAGCAGCCCAAGGTGACTCGCGCACCCGCCGCCCAATCCGCACCGCAAATTGCTCCAGCCCCGCAATCAAACACCAAGAGCAGCTGACATGATCGAGCGTAAGTTTCGCGCAATGGGCACCGATTGCCACCTACTCGTCCATGCGGCGAGTGATCAAGGCGCGGAGCTACTCGTCGAACTTGCGCAGGCTCGCGTTGAGCTGCTCGAAGATTGCTGGTCACGCTTTCGCCCAGAAAGTGAACTGAATCGTCTCAACGCTAGGGCAGGTCTCGGTCCTGTTGTCGTTTCCGCAGATCTCCTCAACCTCGTGGTTGCAATGCGCAGTGCCTGGTTAGCTACCGATGGCCTCTACGACCCGACGGTACTTTCATCTATGCGGGCGATTGGCTATGACGCAGATTTCGCCACAGTGCTGGCACGTGAGGCACTAGCAATCGCGGAAGTAGCTGCTGCGCCGGGCATGAATAATGTTGTGGTTGACGAAATCAATCGCACCATCGAGTTGCCCCGCGGAGTCGGAATAGATCCGGGCGCAATCGGTAAAGGCCTGGCCGCCGACATCATCGTGACCGAGATGATCGATGCTGGTGCAATCGGGGTACTCGTAAATCTTGGCGGTGACATTGTGGTTTCCGGTATTCCTGTCGATTTCAACGGTAACCCTGTTGACCAATGGATTATCGGTGTCGAGGATGAACGAGCAGCTGACGGTGACGATCGGGTTGCCCACTGGCTCTACTTCCCGGCGGGTACTCCACGGTCAGCAGTAGCAACCTCGACAGTGCTCAAGCGGCGTTGGGCTGATGGGCGTCACCACGTGATAGACCCGCGCACCGGCGATATCTCCAGCGGAGACCTAGTGCAGGTAACCGTTGCAGCTGAAAGCGGCGCCGCTGCTGAAAGCGCAGCAACGGCGGCCCTACTTTTGGGCTCCCGCGCCGCGGCGCCTTGGCTTAACGAACGCGGCCTGCTGGCGCTACTCATGACAAGCGATGATTTGATCATGACCGAAATTTCACCAACACTCGTTGAAGTTCCCCATGGCTGAAATTCCCTGGACTTGGCTATTAATTCGCGCCAGTGGCGTCACGGCATGGGGCCTACTCACCGCCGTAGTGCTCTGGGGGATTTTGCTGCGCACCAGGTTGCTTGGGCGGGTGGCTTCACCTATGCGACTACTCGATATGCACCGCTGGCTTGGTGTGACCGCACTGGCATTCCTAGTCGTGCACATGGGCCTGCTGCTGATCGACCCCAAGGTGGCCTTCACCGTTCCGCAGATTCTTATTCCCGGGCTGGCGCCGTGGCAACCGTTCGCCGTTGCCCTTGGCATTATCGCTTTCTGGTTGATCATCCCGGTTTCGATTCTTGGTCGGATTCGTACCAAACTCGGTAAAGCCGGTAACACCGCATTTCAACGAGTGCATCTCCTCGCCTACGCGGCTTGGCCTTTTGCAACAGCGCATTACGTACTGGCCGGCACTGACGCACTCGCCGAGTGGTCACTCGCGCTGCTAATCGCTGGCGGTGGGCTCATGGTCTTTGCACTACTAGCACGAGGGTTTGTGCCGGCACCAGCGCCAAAGCGTCCGGTCCGA
>WLHM01000256.1 GCA_009702725.1 Actinomycetota bacterium
GCCGGTCAAAATTCGAATTTAGGCAAAGTCGCCCGGTTACCCAACCAAGATTTACTTAACCGGGATTGACTGCGCGTGGTGGAAATAGTTCTCTGGATCCCAATGTTTCTTCACGGACACGAGGTTACGTGGATTATTCCGTAGGTTATCTAGGAAATAGAGCCAAAGCGCCTTATCAGCGTCGCCGTGGGCATGCGTGCCAAGCTGGCTGTCGGCATAGTTGTAGTAACAACCGCCAACGGTGCCGGTGGTGTCGTTTGCCGGGTTCGGAGTGCCACCATATTGGGCATACACGGCGCGATATAAATCATTTAGCCACGTCAGTTGGGTTTCGGCTTGAGCCAAGTAAGGCGCTGCATTGCGGTTGCCAGGCACCGAATCATTATTCCAATAAGTCTGGTACTGAAGTTTCATGATCGAGGATCGTTGCGGTACCGCTGTCGCGGTCGATGACCGCTTATTGATCTCTCCACCATAACTATCGACTTGAACGAGCGCTTGTGAGAGATTGGCGCCGGCGGGAGTCACATTTAGCCAGTGGTAGATCGCATCAACTTGATCGGTCGGGAAAGCCTTCTTCATATATGCCGACTTGTTCTTGAAGAATTGATTCGGTCCGATGCCATTTAGGTCCTGAAGGGCCTCGAGATAAGTGAGGTGGACCGCCGATTCACTCTTCGGGACGGCACTAATGTATGGATGCCCGCCAAGTGGCTTCATCAGGCGCACCGCGGGTGCGATCGCGGAGAAGCGCTTTTTGGCACCCGCCACACTTGCCTCGGCCCGACGTCGGTGCTCGGTGAAACTTGTACCGGCAGGTGAAACTATCTGTAGGGTCATGCCAAGTTGACCATTTGTGGCGTGGGTCAGGCACAGCAAAGACCAGTCGGTATTGGGCATCGTCGTAACCATGTCGACGTATTCGGCCAATAAGTTTGCAAAACCTGCGTTAGTCATGTCTGACCAGTCCCAGGCCAGATTCCAAACTGTTGCATGGTCGGGTGCGGTGGGCGGGTCAGCGAAGTAGTAACGCACGATCACGCCGAAATTGCCCCCACCTCCACCGCGAAGTGCCCAAAACAGATCTCGTTCAGCCGCGTCACTGCTCTTCTCGGACACGTGGCGCATCTTCGCTGTACTCGAGCGCGCGTCCCAAGTAACAATGTCAATTGCGGTTACGTGATCGATGGTCAGGCCATGCAGCCTGGAGAGCAAGCCGTATCCCCCACCGGTGATGTGGCCACCGGCGCCGACCGAGTAGCAAGAACCTGCCGGCAGTGTCTTATTGAACGCGTTCAGCATCGTTCGGTAAACCGTCCAGTTTTCGCACCCAGCGTCAACAAAGTAAGAGTTGTAATCAGGGTCAAACCCCACCTGATTCACAGCGGACATATCTATAACCGCATGGGTTTGGTCGTTATAAACGAAATCCTCGTAGCAGTGGCGACCCGAGGTTACCTTTACATTCTTGCCGTGCGCCGACAGTGCCTCAGTAACGACATTCGCTACTTGGTCAGTACTCGTGGGCACATAAACGGCCTTGAGATTGGGCGCGAACCAGCGGCGGTTAAAGCCCTGGCGATCACTTCTAATAATGGGCCGCCGCGCTGATGCCCCACGCGCAGCAGGAGCTCGCAGCACGTTCGGTGCAGCGGCCGCTTGCGCGGGCACCAACCCTGCTAGCCCAACCGCCCCCACTGTCACGGCTGCACCAGTTAGGAAATTACGTCGGGATTGGCCTGACTTATCAAGTGACATGTGGGTTCCCTTTCAATGGGTTTACGCTACAACGCATCCTCTTGGAAGATGGATTGCTAAATCAAGCCTTAGTTGAGAGCAGTTTTTTAACCGTTGCCAAAAATGGGTGGATTTCCACACCTTTCTCGGGTTCCGGCACCTTTGATATTGGTCACTGGCTACGGTTGTCAGTTATGGAGCCCAAAGACACGCCGGCTAAAACACCGCGGGCAATAGTCCTAATTCACGCCCTCGCCTACCTAGGCATCGCACTCTGGTTGGCCATCTTCCTGATGGCAGCTCTGGGTAGCTTCACTAGCAATAAGTGGTTCATCATGGCCCTTGCGATTGGCCTTGGGTTACTCCACTTTGCGATTTCCCGACTCACAGCCAAACGCTCCCGGGCGGCCATTGCACTTACTTGGGTGCTACTTGTCGCCGACTTAGGATTAATGTTTTTCGTTACCTGGAGCGCAGCTATCCTTGTGATCGCCTCAGTTGTTCTACTGCTCGCGACGATTCGAGTTATGCGGTCAGTTCCCGATACGCCTTAGTAAATGGCGTGATATCGACGTCGGCGCCACTGCCTCGCCCGTCATGTTGGCCGTAACCAAATGGATTGTCGAGGTCACGCACCAGCAGCAACAAATAGGTGTAGGCCAGCGAGAGAGCACCTATCACCAGCCACTGGGCGAACTCGGACGGAAAATCAACCAAGACGAAGAGAATCAACACGATGGAGACAAGAATCGTCATCAAGGCGTAACCGGCTTTTATAAACATGGTATTTCGAATCACCATTACCCGCTGTAACGCTACCCCTAAGTCTGATGCTTGTATAAGTAGGCGAGTCAGGTAGTGGGTGGTGCCCCCTGCCTTTTCCACGTCAATGATCAGCTCATTCACCATCCCTTGAGCCATCGGAACTTGATCATCGCCGACGCGGTCGTAGAGCCACTCATTGATCGTTTCTGCCACCTGCGCAAGTCTCGGGCGGATGAAGGCGGTATCGACTCCTTTGGTGGCTAAGGCACCGTGGGCCAGGGAGTTAATCGACAGCAGCGAGCCGCCGATTACCGACGGTAGTTTTTCCGACTCTTTATAATCAGCCATGACCCCGGCAAGCATCAGGCCGACAATTACGGTCGCACCGGTCAGCACAGCGGCCGCGTCCGAGAAGGACATTAACCCATTGACGCCAAATCCATAGTGCAGTATCCAGCGGAGAATTAGCACGAAAATCGCCACCGGCAGTGCTTTTAAAACCAACAACAGTCCCTGGGATACCGGCAACGAGTTGAAGAATCGCGAAACTGTTTTCACCCTGACAGTGTGCCACAAAAAAACTCGGCCATACATGGACTACTTCAATGTTTTGACACTGTCCAGAGCCTCAGATAGGTTTTGA
>WLHM01000257.1 GCA_009702725.1 Actinomycetota bacterium
CCCTCTGTCTTTTGCGAGAACTCGCAGCCTGAGAGCTTCACCGCTTGCGCGGCTTGCACCGTCGGCGGGGTGGGAACCCACCCGCTTTCCAGCGGCGCCTTCCCCGGGCGGTTCATGTGCCTGAGAGATTATCGGGGAGATGTGCTCCTTCGGCGCCCGCGAATGGCTTCCGCGAGACTCTCCCGACCGGGGTCGATCAGCAACCCAATACTACTAGCCAAACAGGCGAAGAGGGCTCATTAGCCCGCCGTGTTAACTGGCTGCCGAGCGGGCGCGGCGCGCCGCGAGTTCATCGGTGCCAACACTTGGCTCAATGATGCCGCCATCGGGGCGCTCCCCCGGCAGAGTCGACAAGGTGCCTTCTACCTCGCGCCACACGCTGCCAACCGCGATACCGAATACTCCTTGGCCGCCCCGAACTAGGTCAATTACCTCGTCGGCGCTGCGGCACTCGTAAATGGTGGCGCCGTCACTCATTAGCGTGATGCGGCCTAGGTCCTCGCCGGTATTCCTGGAAAGGTGCTCAACGGCGGCCCGAATATTTGGCAGGGAGACCCCGGTGTCGATAAGCCGTTTGACGACCCGCAAGACCAAGATGTCACGAAAGCTGTAGAGGCGCTGGGTACCAGAACCGGTTGCCCCGCGAACAGATGGCTGCACCAGGCCGGTGCGGGCCCAGTAATCCAGTTGCCGATAGGTGATTCCGGCGGCCGCGCAGGCTACCGGGCCCCGATAACCAATATCTGCCGGTAATGGCCTTAGGTCCGAGTCATCGAACAGGGCTTCTTGGCCACTGGGTATTTGGCCATTGGAGATCTGGCCACTTGATTTTTGGCCCGTCGGTGCATCGGCGTTCACGAAGCCTCCTGAGGAAGAAGTGACCCCAAACTTTGAAACGGGAGCCATGACGAACGTTACGAACCTAGACCCGAAGGGTCAACCCGACACACGGGTGGGTGCGCGACGTAAGTCTGAACCTCATGTGGAGGGTTGGAGTCCGCCCGCACCACCGAGTTTTACTCGAAATCCTCGGGGCTGACTTGGTCCAGGAACTCTCGGAATTGTTTCAACTCAACATCACTTGCTACTCGCGGCTGGCCATCGTCCAAATTAGGTGAAGTGGGCTCCTCGTCCGGTAGTTCAATCCCAGCCTCATCAAGGACAGCGTCAGCTCCGTAGATTGGCACCCCGGCGCGCAGTGCCAGCGCTATTGCGTCCGAGGGCCGAGCACTTACCTCAATCCCTGACGCGAAGACCAAAACCGCATAGAAAACCCCATCTTCGAGTGCGGTGATTCGTATCTCCACGAGTTCGGCGCCGGTAGCCTCCAAAACATCCTTCAGCAGGTCGTGGGTCATTGGCCTGGGTGGTACGACTCCCTGTTGGGCAAATGCGATTGCGGTGGCCTCGACCGCCCCAACCCATATTGGTAGATACCGGACCCCGCCCGTTTCGCGCAGCAGCACAATTGGGTTGTTGGACGGCATCTCCATGCGGACACCAATAACGTCAAGTGCTTGCATGACACCACCTTAACCCCTAGGTCAGGCCCCCGCGAACGAGTTCCGCTCGTAGCAAAGCACCGTGCAGCTGCACTAAGAGGGCCGCAGCCTCACGGACCACTTCATTTGCGTGCTCACGCTGGCCTCGGTCCTTGGGTTGGCTAAAGGGAGTGGCGATTTGCTCGACTAGGCCGGTGTCGCGATCGGCAACAACTCGAAATGACCTCAGGTGTCGCGGCTCTACGCCCAAGGGGGCCAACTGCGCCACAATGCTCGCAACTGCAAGTGCATCCTCGTCGTAGTGACCGGCCGGGTTCGCCCAAACGAGGCCGATGGTTTCTAACGTAGCGATCAAGGCCTCCGGTAGCTCAACCATTTCGGCTAGCTCACCGCGAGTCAGCCGTACCTTGCCAGCCCCCGCGCGAAAATCATCGGCGCGCAACCCGGTACCGGCAACGGGTTGGCTAGGTAATTCTGCGGTGGCATCCTCTAAGTGCTCACGGATGACTTTGAGGGGCAGGTATTGGTCGCGCTGCAAGGTCAGCACCGAACGCAGTTGCTCCAAATCGCGTTCAGCAAAGCGCCGATAACCCGAAGCGGTGCGCTCGGGTGTGATCAAGCCTTCGGTTTCCAGGAATCGAATTTTACTGATCGTGATGTCAGGAAACTCCCGCTTGAGCAAGGTCAATACCTCACCGATGCTTATGGTTCCGACTACCGGGCCGCGTGCCAAACCACTCACGGTTTTGGCTCCACACCGACAAGGAACACGAATCGGAACTTCCCGATTTGAACCTCATCGCCACCATTGAGCTGATGGTCCTCTACACGTCGCCGGTTCACATAGGTACCGTTGAGGCTTCCCGCATCACGAATACTCCAACCCGAACTACCTCGGCGAATTTCAGCGTGCCGGCGGCTAACCGTGACATCGTCCAAAAAAACTTCAGATTCTGGTGAGCGTCCGACAGTGAGTAGATCGGAGTTGAGTGCGAATTCACTCCCCTCGCCGGGCCCTCGATGAACCACCAAGAGCGCCGATCCGGTAGGTAGATCTGCTAGCGATGGGGAGCCCACGGGGGCCAAGGGCTTTTTTAATGATACGGCGACCACCGAGATAATCGAGGTAATTGATCCGGTGTTTTCCATGTCGACTTGATCCAAGCCCACATTGAGCGAAGCCCCGCACTCAGCGCAGAAGTGATCGTCAATCTCGACCACGGCGTCGCATTTAATACAGCGCACGGTAACCACCTCCTTTTGCCTGTCTGGTAGGCATTATCCCTTTAGGGTAATTTCGGCGTACTCGGCCGCACTTAGTAAGTTCGCAAATTGGGTGGGGTCACTTGGTGTCATGGTAACTAACCAACCAGCCCCATAGGGGGCAGAATTTATGTTTTCAGGGGTCGAGTCCAAGGCTTCATTACGTGAAATGACCACACCATCAAGTGGCGAATAAATGTCACTTACGCTTTTCGTCGATTCGACCTCGCCGCACGCAGCTCCAGCAGCCAAAGACTCACCTACCGCCGGCATCGTTACGTAGACGATGTCGCCCAAAGCCTCTTGGGCGAAAGAGGTAATCCCGAAAACCACCGTGCCATCAG
>WLHM01000258.1 GCA_009702725.1 Actinomycetota bacterium
ACGTAAGGCCGAGCAGGGCTATCCAATAAGGCGCGAAAGATTTCAGTTTCCGACACCACCAAACGCCCCCCGGCACAGGGCATTATTCGGGCAATATCGGTAACGGACGCCTGTTCACGATGCACCACTCCAAAGCCATCTGAGACGTAAATATCACCGAGTGCGGCTAGCTCCGCCGCAAGTTGCTGCCGTTCAGCGACGTCGTGGCTTCTTTCACGAGGATCAAATCGAATGTTCTCCAAAAGCACCACAGCACCGGGGTTCATTTCCGCAATAAGGGCTTTGGCGTTGGGGCCGGTGATATCGGTACCAAGTGGCACCGCGCAGCCAAGTAGTTCACCTAACCTGGCTGCCACCGGTGCCAGACTTAGTTCAGAATGCGACGCCCCTTTTGGGCGCCCAAGATGGGCAATCACTACGACCTTGGCGCCGGCCGATCGAAGATCGCTAATTGTTGGCAAACTGGCGCGGATTCGTCCGTCATCGGTGATCAGCCGTTCGCCAGTTTTTCCCGTGGCGAGCGGAACATTTAAATCAGACCGGACAAGAACTACTTTCCCGGCGACGTCTAAGTCGTCGAGGGTGCGCATGCCAAACCGCCTAAAGGGAGGAGCCGACGAACACGGTGAGGTCAACTAAACGATTGCTGTAGCCCCACTCATTGTCGTACCAGCCAACAACTTTAGCCAAGTTGCCATTGACATGTGTCAATCCTGAATCGAAAATACAAGATGCGGGATCGGTAACAATGTCACTTGACACTATTGGGTCCTCGGTGTACACCAAGATCCCTTTGAGTGGGCCATCCGCTGCCGCCTTTATGGCAGCATTGATTTCCTCTTTCGTGGCCGCCGTCTTTAATTCAACGGTCAAGTCGGTCGCTGAGCCCGTTGGTACCGGCACCCGCATTGCATACCCGTCAAGTTTGCCCTTTAACTGTGGCAGTACCAGACTGATGGCCTTAGCCGCCCCGGTGCTCGTTGGGATCATGTTGATTGCTGCTGCACGTGCACGACGCAGATCACTATGTGGGTAGTCGAGGATACTTTGGTCGTTGGTGTAGGCGTGAATGGTTGTCATGAGGCCGCGCTCAATTCCGAATGAGTCATCAAGAACCTTCGCCATTGGCGCTAGGCAATTGGTTGTGCATGAAGCATTGGAGATGATGTTATCGGTCGTCGGATTGTACTTATCTTCGTTAACGCCCATCACAATCGTGATGTCCTCACCTTTTGCTGGCGCGCTGATGATTACCTTCTTGGCCCCGGCAGCGATGTGCTTACCTGCAGCGGCTGCATCAGTGAAGAACCCGGTTGATTCGATGACGATATCTGCCCCGACCTTGGCCCACGGCAAGGCGGCAGGGTCGCGCTCAGCAAAGACTGGGATGGTTATGCCATCGACGATGATGGCACCGTCAATCGCTCCAACTTCGACGCCGATCCGCCCCAAGATACTGTCGTACTTCAGTAGGTGAGCAAGCGTCTTGGTGTCAGTGAGGTCATTGATGCCGACAATTTCTATGTCTGCTCCGCTAGCACGCATGGCCCGAAAAAAGTTTCGGCCTATTCGTCCGAATCCGTTAATGCCAACCTTGATGGTCACTAGCACTCCTCAGTCGATTAACCTTCAGTCAGAAACCTTGATCTACGCGGTGTATCACAAATGCTACCGGCTCTTAAGTGTCGTCATCATCGGGGCCGAGGGCGGATTCGGTGTCAGGAATGCCAAGCTCAATCGCTCGCTTATCGGCTAGCGCTAAGAGTCGGCGGATTCGACCAGCGATGGCATCCTTAGTCATTGGTGGGTTGGCCAAGGCTCCAAGCTCCTCCAAGCTAGCCTGCTGGTGCTCAAGGCGCAATCGCCCGGCCACGGCCAAATGATCGGGGACCTCATTGCCGAGAATCTCCAGCGCCCGCTGCACCCGGGCCCCTGCTGCCACCGCGGCACGCGCTGAACGGCGCAAGTTCGCATCATCAAAATTTGCCAGCCTGTTTGCAGTTGCTCGCACCTCACGGCGCATGCGACGTTCCTCCCAGGCCATCATTGATTCATGGGCGCCTAGCCGGGTCAGCATCGCCCCGATCGCATCTCCATCGCGGATTACCACACGGTCAACCCCACGCACCTCGCGCGACTTAGCAGGTATCCCCAACCGCCTGGCCGCCCCAACCAGTGCCAGTGCCGCTTCCGGTCCTGGGCAGGTGATTTCCAGTGACGAAGACCGGCCCGGTTCAGTTAAAGAGCCGTGCGCCAAGAACGCCCCTCGCCAAGCAGCTTCACACTCGCCTACCCCACCGGACACGATTACTGGTGGGAGCCCGCGTACAGGACGACCACTGGCATCAACGATGCCGGTCTGCCTCGCAAGTGCTTCGCCTCCTTCAACCACCCGAACTAAATAGCGAGAGCCTTTGCGTAAACCACTTGGTTGCACGACAACGATTTCACTCTCGTGGCCGTAGATATCGAACAAGTCCTTCTTAAGGCGTCGTGCGGTCGCTCCGGTATCAAGATCGGCTTCTATGACGATGTGGCCTGCTACTAGATGCAAGCCACCCGCGAACCGCAAGATGGTTGCAACCTCGGCTTTGCGGCAACTTGCCTTGTTGATCTCAACCCGGCTGAGTTCATCTTTTACCGCCGCAGTCATTGCCATGGTGGCTATCTTGCCATGTAACGCAAGTACCCTTGATCGGTACCGACTTTCACCGTCAAAGCACCGATCCCATAGCCACCGCCAGGCGGTCAGGATCATGCTCACCCAAGCGGGTGCCGCGTGGGTAGGTAAGGGTATTCAAAATCAGTTCAGCACCAATTCGTTCACAACTTCTGGTGAGAGCATCTAGGTCGTCGACGTGCCCAGGATCTGCGATCACCGCATCAATGGTTAAATCGGGGACTAGATCTGCGAGGACCACCAAATGACGGGCAACCGAGAGTCCTGACATTTCGGTGTCACTATTTGGATCCAAATTCAACACAATAATTTTCTTTGCCGCACTTTTGGTTATGGCGAGAGCTAAACCCGGAAGCAATAAATGCGGAAGTACAGACGTGTACCACGAGCCCGGCCCCAAGAACAAT
>WLHM01000259.1 GCA_009702725.1 Actinomycetota bacterium
CATCACCGTGCAGGTCATCGAAGCCTGCTTCGGTGAGCAGGTGCCGGCGGCCGTACCACCTGGCATACATGGTGTGTTGGCTCTTGGCGGCGTGATGGGTGCCGGGGATGATGGTGTGGCACCTTGGCTAGTTGCTGAGCGAGCGCTGTTAGCTGATGCGACCCACCGCAGTATCCCTGTCTTGGGCCTGTGCCTTGGAGCGCAATTATTGGCGGCTGCGACCGGAGGCCGCGTCGAGTTGGGGCCGGTTCCGGAGATCGGCGTGGTAAGTGTTTTTCGCACCCTGGAAGGCTTAGCAGACCCGGTGATCGGTGCTGTTGGAGCACCCAGCGATGACATCCCCGCCGGTCAATGGCATCAAGACCACATTGTGGCGCTACCAGATGATGGCGTGCTGTTATTGACCAACGAAGTGTGCCGAGTGCAGGGCTTCCGCGTTGGTGACAATGCTTACGGACTTCAGATGCACCCGGAAATCGATGCCGACATATTCGCCAGTTGGGCGGACTTAGCCGACGAAGTCCTCAACCGGTCTGGCTGTGATATCGATTCTGCGTGTGAGCAGTTTCGTAGGTCAGAGCCTGAGCTAATTAGAACTTGGCGGCCCATGACACGGGCCTGGGCGGATCTAGTTTGGCAATATGCGACACCTGGGTCACGCTGATGGAAAGTGGTAGGTCAACAACAAATAGTGCGAAGTTGGCCCGCTTGGGGTTCACCGAGTTGGATCTCTCTGCCCGGCTGTTGGCTAGCCCGGCTCTGGTCGAATTATTCGCCGAAATTGATATTGACGATAGTGAGAGCCACCTTGAGGATGCGAATGGATTCTTGGCGCAGATCGCTGCGACCGCGGACCCGGATCAAGCGCTGCTACTGCTGACTCGATTCATGGAAGCATGCAGTGATCAGCAACGCCGTCGCATCTCTTCCACGCTGGTTGCCGATCGTGACACTTTGGGCCGGCTGGTTGAAGTACTTGGTATGTCAGAGGCACTTGGTGAATTCATCATCCGGCACCCAGAGCATTGGTCGATACTGGCCGACGCTGAAGTACTTGCGATGGCGCCGGCGGCAAGTCAGGTTCGGGCCTCCTTATTGCAGGCGGTCGGAGCTGACCCAAAGGTGCCCGCACCGATAGCTGATGGGCAGTCCACGGAAGTTCTAAATCGATTGCGTATTTCCTACCGCTCTCATCTTTTGGGGATTGCGGCCAGAGATCTTGCGGGCTTGGCGCCGATGGAGTCGGTGGCTTCGTGGCTCTCTGATCTAGCCGATGGCGTCCTTGAGGCTGCTTTGGCGATTGCACGGGCCGGGTTACCAGAGGGTGCTCCAGCTTGTCGGTTCGCAATTATCGGTATGGGTAAATGCGGTGGGCGTGAGTTGAATTATGTAAGTGATGTTGATGTAATTTTTGTGGCCGAGGCCAGCGGGGGCGATGAAGAAGGTGCATTGAAGACCGCCACGGACTTGGCGATCGGCGTGATGCGCGCGTGCAACTCGGTAACCACCGAAGGATCGATTTGGGAGGTGGATCCGGCACTGCGCCCGGAGGGTAAGCAAGGTGCGCTGGTGCGCACTATCGAGTCCCACATTGACTATTACGAGCGCTGGGCAAAGACATGGGAGTACCAGGCCTTACTTAAGGCGCGGCCCTCGGCCGGTGATCTCGAACTTGGCGCCAGATATGTGGATGCGGTGGCGCCATTCGTCTGGAGTGCTGCGGATCATGACGGATTTGTGACTGATGTGCAGGCGATGCGCCGCAGGGTGGAAGAACAGGTACCTGCCCGTATCGGTGAGCGCGAGCTGAAATTAGGCCCGGGTGGACTGCGCGATGTTGAGTTCTCGGTGCAATTACTCCAGCTTGTGCATGGTCGAAGTGACGTCATGCTGCGAAGTTCGACAACCCTTGATGCCCTTGAGGCGCTAGCGGTTTGGGGCTATGTTGGCCGCGACGATGCATCAACATTGGCTGATGCCTACCGGTTTCTTCGCACACTTGAGCACCGGCTGCAGCTGCATCGGTTGCGTCGCACTCACACCATGCCTGAGGATGAAAGTGATCTCCGGCGCCTCGGTAGGTCACTTGGCTATCGTGGTGATCCTGTTGGTGAACTACATGCGAAGTGGCGTACGCACGCCCGCGAGGTGCGCCGGCTCCATGAAAAATTGTTCTACCGGCCGTTGTTGCAGGCCGTTGCACGCCTTGACGCCGGCGAGGCACGGCTCACCCCCGAAGCCGCCGAGCAGCGCCTGCGCGCCTTGGGCTATCAAGACCCGGCCGGGGCACTTCGACACCTTGAGGCCTTGACCTCGGGAGTCAGCAGGCGCGCGGCCATTCAGCGCACCTTGTTGCCGGTGATGCTGGGTTGGTTCGCAAATGCCCCCGACCCAGATGCTGGCCTCCTTGGGTTTCGGCGCGTTAGCGATGCACTTGGCTCGACCCATTGGTATCTGCGGCTACTTCGTGACGAATCAACTGCAGCCGAACGGATGGCGCAAGTGCTGGCTTCGAGTAAATATGCAACTGAGCTGCTGCTCCGTGCTCCTGAGAACGTGGCTATGCTCGCCGATCAAAGTGAACTTGAACCTCGACCTTTGGAAACGCTTCTTGCCGAGGTGGCATCTGCTGCTGAGCGGCATGACGATCCGGTCATTGCCGTTGGGGCGGTGCGATCACTGCGCCGACGTGAACTCTTCCGGATTGCGGTTGCCGAGTTACTGCAGGTAGCCCAAATAGATGGAGCGCAAGTTGCACTTAGTGACGTTGCTACCGCGACGGTAGCCGGTGCCCTGCGTGTTGCTGAGCGGGTAGTGGGTGGCGGGGCTGAGCTGCCAATGCGATTCACCGTAATTGGGATGGGCCGCTTTGGTGGGCGCGAGCTCGGGTTAGGCAGTGATGTTGATGTCATGTTTGTCTATGAGCCGATTGCTGGTGCCGATGACAATGCGGCTAATTCTGCGGCATTTGCGGTGGCAAATGAAATGCGCACGCTTTTGATGGCACCGACCAGCGACCCACCATTGGATATCGACGCAGATCTGCGGCCAGAAGGCCGCCAGGGTCCACTGGTTCGCTCGTTGGC
>WLHM01000026.1 GCA_009702725.1 Actinomycetota bacterium
AATTGGGCCGTGCGATAGGCGTGCGATAGTGAGAGGGGTCCAGAGGGAACGAGGGGGCTCGAAGAGTGGCTGCCCTAAGAGTAAACCCCTTGCACTGCAACGGGTTTTCTTGGTGGGGCGGGTCGGGCTCGAACCGACGACGACCGGATTATGAGTCCGGGGCTCTAACCAGCTGAGCTACCGCCCCCACGAGCAGAGTCTAGATGAGGGCGGTCGAACCCGTCTCCAAGGACATCTACGACGTGTTAGCCAATGTGAACTTGGGATCTAGAAGTGAAAAAGCCCCAGTAATGCACTGGGTTTCGAGGGCACCTTTACCACCTAGCGGGAGCCATGAAGTTGGTCGAGCATTCTCTGAACAGATAGTGACGTCTCTAGCGGGAGGACCCAACTTTCTTGACCGCGGATCTTTTTTCCGAAGTTTTGAATCATCAGCATGTATGGGTCCACCGCCTCAAACTCTTCAAAGTGATCACCTAATCGCAAGCTGCTCGAAGCGTTCCACGAACTGAAAGCTTGTGTTCCAACTAATTCGACAGAGTTCTTCTCACCGCGCACGATCAGGCTTTGATTCTCGGGCATCTCGAATGAAGCCACTCCACAGGCGGTGATCGAATCATCGATGCGCATCTGCCAAGTACTTGTCAGATCGATCCCCGTAGGCCCTACCTTTTTATCGCAACTTTCTATTAAAACCTGCGCGCCATCACCCATGAGAGCCGCGAACGCGTGCAGTGGGTAAACCCCGACATCATAAAGTGATCCACCACCCATGGCCGGTGAGAGTCGATAATTACCTTCGATCGAGGCAGGGAAAGTAAATGACGAATCAATAGAAACTATTTCGCCAATATTTCCAGCCTTGACATAATCAATCATTCGGATCATTCGCGGATGCCAACGTGGCCAGACCGCCTCCACTAAGAGTCGATCATTGTCACGGGCGGCTTGAACCATGATTTCGACTTCAGCAGCGTTCATCGCAAAAGGTTTTTCGCACAAGACATGCTTACCGGCTTTTAGAGCGGCCACGGTCCATTGGAAATGCAAGTGATTAGGGAGGCTTATGTAAACTGCATCTATCAATGGGTCGACAATTAGTTCTTCATAACTCTGGTGAATCGTGATGGGGTTAAGTGCTTGCGCACGATTCAAATCCCGACTTGCAACACTTTGGACAATGGTGTCAGCAGCTGCATTCATCGCTGGCACGATTGCTTTGGTTGCAATCCAACCAGCCCCAAGCAATCCCCAACGAACGTTTTTCATTGAATCATTAAAGGCGTTACCGAACGGCCATTGGATTGCGCAGATTCTTCCGCTGCTTGCATAATCGCAACTACATCACGAGATTGACGCGTTGTCACGCTCATTGGGGTGTCGTAGTTGAGATATGAAACAACACTTTGATGGAAAGAATAGGGATCAGCAAGGGAGTTTGGGACTACTTCTTGCGTGCCATCGGACCGATAAACAGTAAGAATCGCAGGCAAATCAGCTGGCGCCGAACCAGCGGCTGGGTCCCAATTGCCGATTATCGCTCCGGTTGTCCCGAGAACATAGAATTTAGGTTTGCGCGCTGCCGCAAGATCTGAATTCGTGAATGTTGCGCGAGCTCCATCTGAAAACATTATTGAAACATCCGCATGGTCAGCATTAGTGACATGGTTCCAAACGCGCTTTTGATTAACCGCACTCACTGTGTCTACCTTGCTTGGAATGATTGCGAGTATCTGATCGATGAAGTGGCTACCCCAGTCGAAAATTGCACCGCCAGATACCTCAGCATCTGAGTGCCAGTAAGAACATGGCTTGGAGTATCCGCCAACAAAACTCTCATACGAGAAGACTTCACCGATTGCTCCATCGTGTATCAATTTTTTCATCGTTACAAAATCCGCATCAAACCGCCGATTTTGATACACAACAAGAAGCAGATTTTTTGACGCAGCTAGTTCCATTAGTTCATCGCACTGTTCGACCGTAAGCGCCATCGGTTTTTCCAGGATCACGTTCAGGCCACGGTTTAAAGACTCTTTTGCCCAGCTGTAATGGCTATTTGGAGGAGTCGAGATGATTACGAGGTCAATCAATCCGGAATCTAACATTTGAATTGAATCGGTAAATGTCTTTACATCGGGCGCCAAAACCTTTGAAGCCGACAACCTATCTGGATTTGTGTCAGCTACCGCAGTAAGACGCAGGCCTTCAACTGCACTAATTGCCCGACTGTGCTCATCGCCGATAGCTCCGTACGCAAGCATTCCGACTCTAATTTCTTTTACGCTCTCGGACACACAACCCCTTAGATTTACTTGCCTTTGTAATGGCCCTAATTCTAGTCAATGAATTGGAATTGGGCGAGGCGAGGCGAGGCGGGATTGAACAGGCGGATACCAAATTACGAGCGCGGGGCTTTACCTAACTGACCCGACTACCTAGTTGAGGGTCGGATCGCAGTCATGGACACGATCGCGGCAAGAATCATCAACGCGGCGGCCAATATCCACGACCACTGAGCTCCCACGATGACCTCATCACGACCGGCGCTGGCAAGTAGCGTGCTGCCTACGACTAGCCCAAGAATTGAACCCACTAGACGCATGGTCATGTTTATGCCTGAAGCATCTCCGCGATCCTCGGCGGGCACCGACCCCATGGCGGCCGCATTGGCAGCCGGTATCACGAAAGCCACTCCGATTCCGATGAGGCACAGGCCAAGTCCGAGAAGCACCAGGTTCTCCGCAGGAGAGGCGAATGCGAGCACGATGAATCCGATGGCACCTACGGTCGCTCCCCACAACATCGGAAGTCGAACCCCAATTCGATCCGCAAGGCGGCCCGTGAAGGGGGGCAGTACCAGCCACCAGACTCCATAAAGAACGAAAGCGAGACCAGACATAGTAGGTCCGAGGTTGTGAACGGCCCCCACGTAAAACACTAACGCCAACCAAGTAAGGGCGGCCGTAAAGTAGATGAGGGACACAACGACGGTGCCAGCCACGTAAGAGCGAATCCTCAACAAGGCAGCGTGCTGTAGTGAGCGCGATGGCGACGGCGCGGTCACCGGATGAATTACTCGACGTGCTGCGACCAATGCTGCGATCGCAATAAGTGCATTGACCCCGAATATCCATCGCCAGGATGCAACTTCAGCGAGTGCGCCTCCGATCACCGGGCTCAGTAACACCGACAATGCTCCGATGAAAGCCCACAATCCAAAAGCGCGTCCTATCAATTCCCGTGGAACAGCATCGGCGATAAGTGCCAACAGGCCGGAGAAGAGAATGCCCATGCCTATCCCCTCGATCACGCGCCCGACGATCAACACGGTGAAAGTAGGGGCGAAAGCACACACCAGTGACCCGAGCACGATCACTGCCAGGCCGATTACTGAGGTGCGTCGGCGACCGACACGATCCCCGTAACGCCCCGCGAGGATGAGCACCAGTGCATCCGCGATCAAGAATGCTAGAAGAGTCCACCGGACTGAACTGAGATCCAGTCCGAATTCGTCGCGAATTGATGGCAGAGCAACGTTCAGTGCGAACTCATTCAACGCTGCAAGTAGTAGTGGAAGCCCAGCCCAAACTACAACTAGGCGCCACTTAAGGATCGGTCGTTCTACTGCCCCCGTTGTAGACATGTGTTCACTGTATGTAGAGGGAGGCTAGATCCCGGTTAAGCCGCGGTGAACTGAGTAAAGAAAATTGGGATTAGATGGAGTCCTGGCTCACTTAGTTACCGCCTCGGCAAAGGCAGCCATAGAGGTGAATTCCCAATCCGGGGTAACCGCGCTACCGGGATCAGGGGTTGCGCCCCAGCCTGGCTTGCCATGGCGCCTATTTATCCACACCGTCGGTAACCCAATCTCCTTGGCCGGGACATGGTCGTGGAAAAGGCTCTGCGCTACATGCAACAACTTGCCGGTAGGTACTTCCATTTCTCCGGCGCGCTCGATAAGGGCCGCGAAGTTACGAGGGTTTGGCTTATATGAACCTAGGTCTTCGGCGGTGATGATCGCATCGAATGTCACGCCTAGCTTCTCGTTGCTCGCAGCGAAACTGGCACGATCAATATTTGACAAGATGATGAGCCGATAGTGGTTTGCTAATACTTGCAATGCGTCTATCGAGTCCGCGAACGCTGGCCATTGCCCGACACTGATGCCGAATTCTTCAGCGTCATGATCGGAGACGTCAACACCTAATTCATCCCCGGTGCGCCGCATGGCCTCGGCCAAAACTTGCGGGTACAGCCAGCCGCCATGTTCGACTTCCACCGCAGCCTCGTGGCTGGAATAGGCGAGGAGCAGTTGCTCTGATGACAACTCCAATCCGCTTCGACGTGCCCAGGGATCAAGCACCGCGCTTATCCCGGCCTCCCAGTCGATCAAGGTGCCATAACAATCAAAACTCAGGGCTTCGAAGTCGGTCAATCGCATATCCGAATCTTAGGCCTTTGCCCCATTCACGGCGGGATGCCCATTGGTCCAGTAATCTGTCGTCAACGCTCATCTTGACAACCTCAACCGCACCCATCGGAGGCTTCGTGCTCGGCAAACTGTTACATGGTCTCGGAGCCGCCTGCGTGCGTCTGCGCTGGTTAGTAGTTGGGCTGTGGATAGTCGCCGCGGTTGGCATCACCCTCGTGGTTGGCCAGGTAGGTGCTGTCACCAATAACAATTTGACCCTGCCGGGTGCTGACAGCCAGGTCGCCTATGACGTACTTGAGCAGTACTTTCCGCCCCAGCAAAATGGCAGCAGCCAGGTGGTCTTTCACACAACAACCGGCCGCCTCGACGATGGTGGAGCCCAGCAACAAGCCGTAACCGACACCTATAACGCGCTAATTGATGTGCCCCATGTTGCGTCGGTAACCGATCCCTTCGCGAACGCCGCCTCCGGGTTAGTCAGTGCCGATGGAACTTACGCCTTCATCCCGGTGCTACTTGATATTGATAGTGGCCAACTTGATGAGGCAACTGCACAGGTTGTTTTTGATGCCGCCACAAAACCCGCCAATGCGATTGGAATGGAAGTTGCTGTAGGCGGCCCGGTTGGCGCCGCACTTTCCAAGCAGTCCACCGAGTCCAGTGAAGTAATTGGCCTGCTGACCGCAATGTTGATTATGGCCTTTACTTTCGGGTCGCTCGTCGCCATGGGCCTCCCGATCCTGACAGCGGTATTTGGCCTCGCCATTGGGGTTGCGACCATCGGCCTCATTGGTCACTTAATTGACATACCAACCATCGGGCCCACTCTTGCCACCATGATCGGCTTGGGTGTCGGTATTGACTACGCCCTGTTCCTAGTGACAAAACACCGATCACAAGTTCGCCAACAACAGATGGCCATAAGGGATTCGATAGCTGAAGCTGTAGCGACCAGCGGCGGAGCCATCGTGTTTGCGGGGGGCACCGTCATAGTCGCCCTGCTCGCCCTTGCTGTTGCCCAGATTCCGTTTGTTACGTCACTCGGATACGCATGTGCGGTAGCCGTGTTCACCGCAGTACTCGCATCCCTCACTCTCTTACCTGCGATGCTTGCCATCCTCGGCCGCGGGGTCGATCGACTGGCCCTCCCAGCCTTCATGCAGCCGCGCGCCAAAGAACCAGACGCAACTTTTTGGGCACGATGGGCCGCGATGGTGGTCAGGCACCCAGCAATTTCATGCGCCGTCGCCTTGGTAATCATGGTGCCGTTGATCATTCCGCTGTTCACCTTGACCCTGGGTCAATCCGATACGGGAGTAAGTTCAACTAGCACTACCCAACGTGAAGCCTTCGATCTGATTTCAGCGGGTTTTGGCCCCGGCTACAACGGCGCACTCGTTGTTTCAGTCCTAATGGATCCTCCGGCGCAACCAAGTTCTGAATACACCGCTAAATATGACCAAGCGACTGCAATGCAAACTGAACTTGAGTCAACCCAGCAAACACTCACCGACCAAGCCGATTCACTTACTGCGCAGCAGGATGATCTGCAGTCCCAAGAAGATGACTTAAACGCCCAGGCGGCAACATTGGAACAAGAACAGGCCGACCTCCAAACCCAAGTTGATGCTTTGAACGTCCAAAAGACCGCGCTTGAGAAGCAGCAGGCCGACCTCCAAACCCAGGGCGCGGCCCTCTCGAAGCAGGCTGATGATCTTCAAAAGCAGGCCGACTCACTAACTAAGCAGGCCGCTGATTTACAAAAACAGGCCGACTCCCTGACTGCGCAACAACAAGCAGCACAGCAGCAGGCTGCCGCCCAAGCACAAAGTGGCGCCGATCCGGCAACCGCAAGCGCCAATCTCGCCGCCTTGCAGCAGACGCAGGCCTCCCTTACCGCGCAGGCAAATGATCTAACAAAGCAGGAAGCCGACCTAAAAGCACAACAGGATGAACTCAATAAGGAGAAGGCCGATCTTGAAGCACAACAGGCCGACCTACAAAAGCAGGCCGATGCACTAACCAAACAGGGCAACGAGCTACAGGCTCAGGCTGACGACTTAACCGCTCAGGGCGCAGACCTGCAAGCCCAAGCCGATTCACTGCAGGCCCAGGCCGATGACCTGCAGACCCAAGGGGATCAGCTGCAGGCCCAGGCCGATGACCTAACCGCCCAGCAGACCGCAGCCGAGCAAGAACAGCAGGATGCCTTGGCCCTCCAAGATGACCTGACAGCTCAGGTAACAACTGCTGGTGGTGATTCTCGAGCCACCGACCCGCGGATTGTTAAACTCCAAGACGCACTCGCAACACCAAGTGGCGTCCAACGGGTTATTCCGCCGATGGTCAACGACGCCGGTACCGCCGTCGTAATCAGCGTAATTGCCACCACCCGGCCGGCCGATCCCGCTACCGCGCAATTGGTGGATCAACTTAGAACTGAAGTTATCCCGCCGGCTCTAAGCCCAGGGATGCAGGCTGATGTCGGCGGTAATACCGCTAATAACGTAGATCTAGCGACTGTTATCACTGAAAAGCTCCCCTTGGTGATCCTCACCGTTATCGGGCTTAGCTTCTTACTTCTCCTTATTGCATTCAGGTCTTTGCTAATCCCGTTGCAAGCGGCAATTACAAACCTACTCTCGGCTGCTGCCGCATTTGGTGTGGTAACAGCGGTATTCCAATGGGGTTGGGGCCTCGACCTCATTGGTCTGTCGTCTCCGTATGGCACCGTACCTATCGCCAGTTTTGTGCCTTTGATGATGTTCGCAGCACTTTTTGGGCTGTCAATGGACTACGAGGTTTTCTTCATTAGCCATGTACAAGGCCTGCACGGCAAGGGCATGGCGCACAAGGATGCGGTGCGTTCTGGGCTAGCTTCCAGTGCGAAAATTATTTCAGCCGCCGCCTTGATCATGATCGCCGTATTTGGAAGCTTCATCCTCATTGATGATCCGATCATCAAACAATTCGGAGTAGGCCTCTCAGTTGCGGTGGCACTCGCCGCACTCCTTGTCCTGCTACTTGCGCCCGCGATGCTCACCTTGTTCGGTGAGCGCACCTGGCAACTGCCCAAATTCCTAGACAAAATCCTTCCGGATCTAGACCTTGAGGGCAATAAGCGAAGTAGCAACGTTTTAGTGCCAGCAGGCGCTAGCACAAAGGACACACCCGGTAGCCCACCGGAGTGAGAGACCAGCTAGCTGTAGTAGTTGCCGTTCAAGCACCGGCTGTCGACGGCCTGAACCGCTGAACCTAGGCTGATGCGGGGTAGTGCACCCTTGGATCGTGCCCGGCGATTCTTTTCACCGGCCCGCCGCGTCGAGAGGTCTCCATGACACCCCAACCATTCTTTTTTGCAATCTTGAAAAGCTGGGAATTAGGGTTTACCACAACGGGCATTCCAACACTCGCTAGCAGAGGAAGATCATTAATTGAGTCGGAGTAAGCCCACGAAAGTTCTAACTCCAAGCCGTGGGTCGCGGCCTGCTCTATCACTAATTTAACTTTGCCAGGCCCGTGGGCGATTGCGTCGACCAAATTGCCGGTGTAGTGGCCATCCCGCACTTCAGAAACCGTTCCGATGGCTCCCGACATGCCAAGTTGACCCGCTATAGCCGAAGCAAGTTCTATCGGGCTTGCGGTAACAAGCCACGTCTTGATCCCATGCACCTGAAAACGGCGAAGCTCATCCACGACATCAGGCACGAGAATCGATGGCAGCTTCTTGCGTACAAATTCACTGGTCACCGCGAGCATGGAATCTTCGCTGCGCCCTGCCACTAGGGCAAGTGCTCGAGCGGCCGCGGAAGTCGAAACACCTTCTGGCTCTGCACGGCGCACGATAAATGACATCTCCTGCCGCGCAAAGCGCATGACCTCCCTTCGCGGGATAACTTTCTTACGGACCAGATCGCAGGCTAGGTGGTACAGCGAGGATCCACGTACGAGCGTGTTGTCCAGATCAAAGAATGCCGCCATTGCCATGCCCCAATCATTACTTCACTCGACGCGGTGACACAGGCCTAACACTCAGAAAGCACACTGTTCACTCGAAATTTGCGGACACGACAACTACATGATTGATCGGTGACCGATTGACAAGTCTTACTTCAACTATGCGGGTAGCCATTGCTGCAGAGTCGTTCTTTCCACGCGTCAACGGTGTCAGCAACTCCGTTGCTCATGTGGTCAAACACCTTAAATCAGAAGGTATTGCAGCGGAAATCATCGCCCCCGGGCTGTATCCGGGAAGTGAGTTCCACGGCACGCCGGTGCACCGCGTGCGTTCCGTTAACCTCCCTGGTGTCCACGACTTCGATATATCGATGACAACTACTTCTTCAATCATCACCACACTGGAGAAATTTCAACCCACGCTGGTGCATTTAGCTTCACCATTCGTGCTCGGATCACGCGTTATGCAAGCCTGCCGCATTCTCGATATCCCGACCGTCGCAGTATTTCAAACGGATGTCGCTGGGTATGCGCGTCACTATGGGCTGTCTTCCATGTCATTTATTGCCGATGGGATCGTGCGCCGCATCCACTCCAGTGCCACCTTGAACTTGGCCCCTTCCACATCGGCCCAAAAATACTTACAGGGTCTCGGGATTAGCCAACCTCTGCTGTGGGGCCGCGGAGTTGACCATGAAGTGTTCAATCCAGAACAACGATCTGAGACCTTACGGAGTTCATGGCAAGCCGACAACAAGATAGTTGTTGGCTACTGCGGGCGGCTCGCCCCTGAAAAAGGCATCGGCATGATGAAGTACCTCCAAGGCGACTCGCGGGTAAAACTCGTCATCATCGGCGATGGACCTGATCGCAAAAATCTCGAAATTCTCCTGCCCAACGCGATATTTACCGGGCGCCTAACCGGACATGAACTTGGCTCCGCGATGGCATCACTTGACGTACTCATCGCACCGGGTGAACTTGAAACCTTCTGCCAGGTTATTCAAGAGGGTATGGCCGCTGGCACCCCGGTGATTGCGCCGGCAATTGGTGGCCCATTAGATCTAATCAGTCACGAAGTCAACGGACTCCTATACCCGCCCGGTGATGCTGCCGAGATGGTGCGGCAAGTCGATCGACTCGTGGCTGATGCAGACTTACGAAATGAAATCAGCGGCGTCGCGCATGATCGAGTGCAATCTCGGACTTGGTCCGCCCTCGGGCGCGAACTCGTCGGGCACTACCAATCAGCTAGCCGCGGACTGCTGCTACCAGCAGCAGCTTGATGTCAAGAGGGTTGTCGGCCTAGGCCGGTGCCGCGAAGGAGTGGACCCTCCCCCATCCAAGAGACTGACCAGACCTTGGACACAATCGTGAATGCTGCGCGCACCGAG
>WLHM01000260.1 GCA_009702725.1 Actinomycetota bacterium
GGACATCTGAACACTCATATCCGAATTCAGTTGCATCGATTGACGGGTCATCCCTTGGAGCCGTCTTCCCATCCATCGCGCAGGGACGATAAACAGTGGTACCAGTAATAGCGAGACAAGGGTTACTTGCCACGACAGAATAAACATGGTGATCAACACAATTACGAGCGAGATCATATTGCCAAGTACTCCACCAAGGGTTGATGTGAAGGCCTGTTGAGCTCCAATAACGTCGCTATTGAGACGTGAAATTAAGGCGCCAGTCTGCGCACGTGTAAAGAAGGCCACCGATTGGTCCTGGACATGCGAGTACACCTCGGTGCGTAGGTCATAGATGAGTCCTTCACCGATGCGTGAAGAAAACCATCGAGCGACGAGTCCCAAGCCCGCATCGACGATGGCAATTATGCCGATCAGAAGTGCAGTGAAGGTGACAAGGCGTGAATCCCCGACGCTAATACCCTGATCGATGATTCTCCGGAAGAGCAGCGGTTGCGCAACACTCAATAGTGAAGTGAAAACTAGAGTCACTAAGAATGCGGTAATAAAGAGTCGATACGGGCGCCCGTAGCCAAGGATGCGTCGGATCAGGGCGCGGTTCACCGATTTCGCGCTTATCGATCGATCACGGGTCATTGACCGATAGGCGATCCAAACATTCTCGTTCGACACTCTTATCCTTCCATTGCAGCATTAAGATCTGCGAATCTGTTCGCCTGCGCAACACGCTCAGCTCGATGCTGTTCCGCTGGTGAATTTACTTCAGCGGCCCGCAGAAGCGACTTCAATTCTCGAACAGCACCCGCCGGAGCTGTCATCAATGACGCGACCACAGTGTCGGTGTGATGACCCAACTCCTCAAGTGGCACCGCTGAGAGGGCGATTCCAATGCGCACCGCTTCGTCGGCGTCAACGAAGCGACCTGTTGAGCAGATTTCGAGAGCCTTTGAATATCCGACTCTCTTAACGAGCCGCGAAGTGCCGGTTAGATCGGGCACCAGCCCGAGTGAGGTCTCACGCATCGCAAAAAGTGCGTTGTCCGCGGCCACTATTAAGTCACAGGCAAGCGCAAGTTGGAAACCGGCCCCAATGGCATGCCCTTGCACCGCCGCAACGGTAATCGCCGGAGTCTCAGACCACCAGGTAAATGCCGACTGGAAAATTGTGATGAACTCGTCAATTTTCGCGCTCTCAGAGCTGGCAAGAGATATTAGTGACTCTTCGCCTTCGATGCCCTCGGGACTTAGCATGCGACGATCAAGCCCAGCGCAGAAGCTAAGCCCCTCCCCCGTTAGGACTACCGCCCGCACCTCGTCGGTGACGTAACTCTCGACCGATGCAAGGCGTCGCCAGGTTGCCGGTGACTGGGCATTGCGATGAGCCGGGTTAGCCAAAGTGACGTGCAGTACTTGATCGCGCCGTTGAATCCGGACACCGTCAAATTCCGTGAAATTGTCCGACATGCACTCTCCCAATTGCTCTTAAGCTAGTTCAACTAAATCTACGTAGTCCGCATTCCAGAGGTCCTCATCACCATCGGGCAAGATCAGCACCCGTTCTGGATCAAGGGCCGCTACCGCACCAGGGTCGTGCGAAACCAGTACGACCGCACCCTCATACGAGCGTAAGGCTTGCAGCACCTCCTCCCGACTAGCCGGGTCGAGGTTGTTCGTTGGTTCATCTAAAAGCAGAACATTTGCCCCCGATACCACCAAGCACGCGAGGGCCAACCGAGTTTTCTCACCACCTGATAAGACCGAGGTGGGCTTACGCACATCATCGCCGGCGAATAGGAACGAACCCAGGACTGTCCGCTTGCGAGTGTCATCCAAATCCGGTGCATTGCGATTCATCATTTCGAGCACTGTCGCGCTCGGGTCTAATGTTTCATGTTCTTGGGCGTAGTAACCGACCACTGCACCGTGGCCTGGCTCGACCACACCGGTATCGGGGAGATCAACGCCTCCCAAAATTCGCAGCAAAGTCGTTTTGCCGGCTCCGTTTAGGCCGAGAATAACAACCCGTGAGCCTCTATCAATAGAAAGATCGACATCCGTGAAAACTTCAAGTGATCCGTAGGAGCGGGAAAGCCCGGTGGCTGAAAGGGGCACGCGCCCACATGGCTTAGGTGTCGGGAACCGAAGCTTGGCGACTTTATCGGCACGTCTAACCTCATCGGCCCCGGCTAACAATGTGTCCGCCCGGCGGAGCATGTTTTGCGCGGCTTTTGCCTTCGACGCCTTTGCTCGCATGCGTTCAGCTTGATTGCGCAGTGAGTCGGCCTGTTGCTCAGCATTGCGGCGCTCGCGTTTTCGCCGACGCTCATCAGTCTCACGCGCCGTTAGGTAGGCCTTCCACCCGAGTGTGTAGATATCAATCTCGCGTCGGTTAGCATCAAGGTGCCAAACTCGGTTGACCGTACCCTCGAGCAGCGCTGCATCATGGCTAATTACCACGAAGCCACCTTCATATGAAGCCAGGAACTTGTGCAACCAGCGCACAGAATCAGCGTCCAGATGGTTCGTGGGTTCATCGAGCAGCAGTACATCGGCACCGCTGAACAAAATACGTGCTAATTCCACCCGGCGCCGCTGGCCACCAGATAGCGTGCCTAGTGGCTGACTGAGTATTCGCTCCTCAAGGCCGACAGATGCCGCAATGGCAGCCGCCTGGGACTCAACTGCGTAACCACCCAGGGCCTCAAACTCTGCTTCCGCACGCGCGTAGCGGTTGATAATGCGATCACGCTCATCTGGATCGGGGGTGTCCATCTGCATGCTGGCCTCTTGCATTCGCCGCATTACATCGCGCAATCCGCGCGCCTCTAAAATTCGATCACGGGCCAGCTCCTCAGGATCCCCCGAACGCGGATCCTGTGGCAGGTATCCCACGGTGCCCGTGCAAGTAATTTGGCCTTGAGCGGGAACTGCCTCGCCAGCCAGCGCCTTGGTAAAAGTGGTTTTACCGGCCCCATTGCGGCCAACCAGGCCGACTCGGTCGCCTTTTCCAACCCGAATCGAAACATCGCCTATTAGGAGTTGGGCCCCTGCTCGCAGTTCAACTCC
>WLHM01000261.1 GCA_009702725.1 Actinomycetota bacterium
ACGGTGACAATCGTTGATCCGCGCGATAAAAACTCATTCAGGAGTACCTGCATGCCGTAGATATGAAAGAAGGGCAGCACGGCGAGCACCAACTCTCCGTCATCAATCGCGAGCGCGTCTTCAACCTGAGCAAGGTTCGCGATGAGATTGCGATGGGTAAGCATCACGCCTTTGGGCAGGCCAGTGGTGCCCGATGAATAGGGAAGAACCACCACCTGCTCACTTGGATCAACCGATACCTGCTCAATGGGCGCACCAAACATGCTGGCAAATGCCGTGGTGCCCTCAGGTGCGTCGCCGATAATGGCGATTTCGGTTGCGTCGGTTCCGCTAATTGCCTCTTTCGCTGTCTCGAGAAACATCGCGATGGTGATTAGTAGTTTGGAGTCAGAGTCAATTAGTTGGAAGCGGACTTCATCGGCGGTGTAGGTCGGATTGACGGTGCTGACGGCCACCCCAGCGACCGCGGCCCCATGAAAGACAATCGCGAACTCCGGGATATTTGGTGACATCAACGCGATGGTGTCGCCCGGGCCCAGGCCGCGGGCCTGCAGGCCGCCGGCGAAGGCGTGGATCATTCCATTGAGTTGCGCATAGGTGTAACTGCGACCGGTTGGTCCGTCGATGAGTGCGGCCCGATCTGGGACCCGAGCAGCCTCGCGCATAACGTACTTTGTGACCGCGATATTGGGGATCTCAACATCGGCCAAGGGTGATGAGTGAATGATCATGTGGACTCCTCGGTTGCGTTGGACGGAGTCTCACAGGATTTGGCAGTACGTGCATCTTGTTTGGGTCAAGTGGCAGAACTACCTGGAATTGGCCCGGCGAATCCGCGAGATCAGACCGGCGAATCCGCGAGATCAGACCGGCGAATCCGCGAGATCAGACCGGCGAATCCGCGGGTCAATCAACTATGATAGCGGGTATGAGCAACGAAAACCCAGGATATAAGGCATTTTCGCGCCACGCGGAGGGCCTTGTGAAGATGGCTTTAGCCGATACCCCGGTGGTACTAATCCAGGGCGCAAGACAGGTAGGCAAGAGCACACTTGCAGCGCAGGTGTTGGCTGGCACTGGCGCCCGGTTACTCACGCTGGATACCCACTCGGTACTCAGTGCCGCCCAAAACGACCCTGATTCCTTTGTCCGACAAAACCCCGACTCCCTCTTAGCTATTGATGAGGTGCAGCGCGCACCTGAGCTACTGCGCGCAGTTAAGGCCGTCGTGGATGAGCAGCGTCGTCCCGGTCAGTTTCTTCTGACTGGCTCTGCCGACCTACTGCGCATTCCAGGGCAGCACGAAAGTTTAGCGGGGAGAGCGGAGACAATCCCACTGTTCGGATTGAGCCAAGGTGAGATTCGAAGCGGCAAGGATGATCTGGCAAGTCGACTATTTAGCGGCGACGAAATTGGGCTTAACGATTTTGCTGGCACCATGTCCCGTGATGAATACCTAGAAATTATTTGTGAAGGGTCCTATCCAGAACCTCGGCTGCGTAGCGGACGTCGGCGACAAGCGTGGTTTGACAACTATCTTTCACGCATCGTGGATAGAGATGCAAAGGATATAAGTCGCCTGATGCATTTAGACAGGTTGCCAAGACTGATGCGGCTGCTGGCTGCTAACAACAGTGGTGAGTTGGTTAAATCTCGCTTTGCGAAGGGCATTGATTTACCTGAAACTAGTATTTCCGGATACCTCGAACTACTTGCTTCGCTGTATTTGATTCATTTTCTTCCAGCGTGGGGCGGAAACCTAACCCAACGAGTAATTGGGCGGCCGAAGGTGTCACTGCTCGACTCCGGATTAGCGGCACGCCTAAACAATTTGTCAGTTGCCGCATTTCATCCGGGATCCGCAACAGCACACCACGCGGGTGGGCTAACTGAGGCCTTCGTGACTGGTGAGATCAGGCGCCAGAGCACGTGGGCGCCTAACCGTTTCGAAATGTTTCACTTTAGAGATCGGAGCGGTCGTGAAGTGGATCTTATCCTCGAGGATGATGCGAGAAATATTGTTGGCCTTGAAGTCAAGTCTTCCGCCACTGTGCAAGCGCGGGATTTCGCCGGACTTGAGTATCTAAGTGCGGTAACTGGAACGCGATTCAAGATGGGTGTCGTGCTCTACATGGGTAAGTCGGCGGTTCGATTCGGACCCCGATTGTGGGCACTTCCCCTGTCAGCACTGTGGATTTAGCACAATTGCCTGAAGGGGGCACTTTCTTGCGGCTTCTGCGCAATAGTTGGCTATGCGAAAAACAGTAATTGCTGCCGCCGCTGCGGCCTTGGTGCTAGTCGGGCTGGTGTTCTACCTGACAAAGGCTGGCGGCTCTTCGGATGTGGCACTTATTGCAAATGCGGAGGCTTCGACATCAGCAGCGGCCACCGTCGCACCGTCACCTTCACCGGGGGTGGAGTTAGCGAAGTGGGCCGGTCGGGTTTGCGTAGCACGTGATGGGGTGGGCGCGACTTTGGTCGACTTGGGCAAAGATCTCACCTACGACCCGAACTCTGGGATTTCGGTGGCCGATCAATTCCAGGTTCAACTCGATGCTCACCTGGGCGAGATCAATGCGGCAATGGAAGAACTGGGCACCGCCCTCGGTGGAGTACCGATTGATTATGTTGACGTGTCGGAGATCGTTACGCAGGTGCAGGCAAGTGGTGAGACTTTGATGAAGGCCCGCGATGAGACCGCGGTGCATATAGATGCGGCCCGTAACTCGCAGGATCCGCTGAGTTTGGCGGCCGCACTTGTGCAGGCCGGTATTTCAGCGAAAGCTACCTTTGACGCGGGCAAGGAGTTCGTTAAGGCTTTAGATGAGGCCACCTCCTCGACCCGAGGAGACTTGGGTAAAGCCTTCGAGGCCGCGCCGCAGTGCTAATTTCGCGGCTGCGATGGAGTGCTAATTTAGCGGCTGCGCCGCAGTGTCAGTGGTGACGGCTCATGCGCATGAGTGACTCCTGAACAACCGAAGCAACCAGTTGGCCCTGACGGTCGTAGAACAGGCCGCGGGCCAGCCCGTGGCCACCGCGGGC
>WLHM01000262.1 GCA_009702725.1 Actinomycetota bacterium
CAGGCGCCGGAGCTGCGGGGGTGGCAGTCACCAACATGCTTCTTGATGCTGGTATCGGTGATATCGCGGTGGCCGATTCAAAGGGCATCGTGACAACCACTCGAAGCGACCTAACACCGGTCAAAGCCGATCTGGCGGCCCGCACCAATCGCGCCGATATCGAGGGGCCAATCGCGGAGGCCATTCGCGGCGCAGATGTCTTCATTGGACTTTCGTCGGGGAAGGTGCCAGCCGAAATCGTGGCTACGTTGGCACCCGGTGCAATCATCTTTGCGCTAGCAAATCCGGATCCCGAAATCCACCCCGACCTGGCAGGAAAGCATGCCGTGGTGGTGGCCACCGGACGTAGTGATTTCCCAAATCAAATAAATAACGTTCTCGCATTCCCGGGGATTTTCAGAGGTGCCTTGGATGTGCGCGCCTCATGTATCACCCCGGGGATGCGGCTAGCCGCAGCTAACGCTATTGCTGATGTCGTAGGAGATGACTTGTCACCTCTTATGGTTATCCCAAGCGTCTTTGACCCTCGAGTTGGCCAGGAGGTTGCTGCCGCGGTGGCAGCAGCAGCACGCGCCGATGGGGTCGCTCGCCTCTAGTTGAGTTCAGTCTTAAGTGCAGTCGTGAATTCTTCAAGATCTGTTTCGGTGGTGTCCCATGAGCAGACCCAGCGGACTTCACTTTGCGCCTCGTTCCAGACATAAAACGGGGTATGTGCTTGTAGGCGGGGGATGGACGCAGACGGCAACTGTGCAAAGACTGCGTTTGCTTGGGTTGGCCGGGTGATGGTCACACCCGGGATTTCCTTGACGCCGGCGGCAAGTCGCTGTGCCATTGAGTTCGCGTGCTTAGCATTTTCGAGCCAGAGCTCATCGGTAAGAAGCGCGATGAATTGGGCAGAAGTAAAGCGCATTTTGCTGGAGAGTTGCATATATTGCTTGCGGATGAAACCTAGATCGCCGCTGATATTGAGTTCAGGGTTCAAAACAATCACCGCCTCGGCCGACATCGCTCCATTCTTGGTGCCTCCGAAGGACATGACATCGACACCCGCATCGGTTGTCATTGCCCGCAACGAAACATTGAAACTGGCCGCCGCGTTAGCGATTCGAGCTCCGTCCAGATAAAGGGCCAAGCCACGTGCGTGTGCGGTATCGGCAATCGCACGGATTTCTTCGGGTGAGTAGCAAGTGCCGTATTCGGTCGATTGGGTGATTAGCACCACCCTCGGCTGCGACTGGTGCACGTCACCTGCGCGCCATTCGACCGAGTTGATGTGATCTGGGGTGAGCTTGCCGTCAGGGGTTTGTAGGTCGATGATCTTGGAGCCGAGTAACTTCTCTGGCGCACCGCCTTCATCGACGTTTATATGCGCCGTGCTCGCACAAATCACGGCCTCCCAGGTGCGCATTAGCGATTGGAGCCCAACAACGTTTGCCCCCGTGCCATTGAAGGTCATGAATACATCAACTTGATCACCAAGTTCGCGACGGAATGCAGCAACGGCCTGGTCGGTTGTTGAATCACTGCCGTATGCCGGTGCATGGCCTGCATTGGCAGCGGTAATGGCAGCAAGCACGGCTGGGTGGACTCCGGCGTAATTATCGCTCGCTAATGACCGCATATGGCAAACCGTACCAACGGCACTACGATCAAGCCATGTTCGCTATCTATGCAGGCGCCGTAAGTCGTGAAGACCCACTTTCTTGTCTTCGAGTCGGAGAGATCGAGCTGCCTAGCGCCCCGCAAGGGTGGATCCCGGTAGCGGTGAAGGCCGCGAGCCTAAATCACCACGACATCTGGTCTCTAAAGGGCCAGGCTCTGACAGCAGAGCGGGTCCCGATGATTTTGGGGTCTGATGCGGCTGGAGTGGTCGATGGTAACCGCGAGGTAATAGTTCATGCGGTTATCGGCAATAGCGCTGGCGGCGATGAAACCTTGGACACCAAGCGGTCGCTTCTGAGTGAGGTCTATCCGGGCACGATGGCGCAGCAGCTTTATGTGCCAGCAGGAAATTTGATCGACAAGCCAGCGGAGTTGACTTGGGCAGAGGCTGCCTGTTTACCGACCGCCTATCTCACGGCTTATCGCATGATTGCCACCAAGTCTGCGACGGGTCAAGGTGACACTATTTTGGTTCAGGGTGCCGCTGGGGGAGTGGCAACCGCGCTCATCGTGCTCGGCAAAGCCCTTAATCGCAACGTCTGGGTAACCTCGCGCACCGCCGACAAACGCGAATGGGCCTTAAGTCTTGGTGCTGACGCAGCATTCGAGCCGGGTGAGCGCTTGCCCGGCAAAGTAGATGCGGTCATGGAAACCGTGGGCGAGGCCACTTGGGATCACTCGCTGAAGTCGTTACGCCCGGGAGGCACGATTGTGATCTCTGGAGCGACGTCTGGTGCAAATCCGCCTGCTGATCTAAATCGCGTTTTCTTTTTGCAGCTAAACATTGTCGGATCCACCATGGGTACGGCCGCTGAGCTTCGCGAGCTTATTGACTTATTGGTGCGCACCGGGGTACGCCCAGTTATTGATCGAGAGTTGCCGATGGAGAAGGGGGCCGAGGCTTTTGCTTTGATGGCCTCCGGTGATGTGCACGGTAAACTCGTGCTCACAGTGGGGTAGTCTTTCGCCCGTCCGCCCAGAGTTTGTGTGTCGGTAAGTTGCCATTGCGCGATCGGAGTTGGTTTGAAAAAGTTCGACGCTCTGGGAATTTCAGGCGCTATTGATCTTGTTAAGAACGAAACCCAGCAGCAGGCGGCGGTCATTTCCTCGTACTGGCGCAAACCTAAAGCCGGCACGCGATTGTCCCTTGAGGTAGATCCTGATGACGACTGCATCACGCGAGTCCTATTGTCTGGTCAGCCGTGGGAGTCTTGGCTCACGCCTTACCTCGTCCGCTTTTGCGATCGGGGAAAGGTAAGCTTGGATGTCGGTGCGAATATTGGCACCCATACGCGTACCCTTGCCCGGCAATCACTTGAAGTACATGCGTTCGAACCCCAACTGCGAGTATTCGAAATCCTCTCG
>WLHM01000263.1 GCA_009702725.1 Actinomycetota bacterium
CATTGATCGTGTGCGTCGAAAAAATGCGTGATGTACTCACCGTGGATGCCGGGAACGGCTATGTGGAAACACAACCGGGTATTTTCAATACGGAATTGCGTGATCATGTGGCAAAGCATGGTCTTTGGTATGCCCCCGATCCAGCGAGTAAGGATTTCTGCTCAATCGGTGGCAACGTCAATACCAATGCCGGTGGCTTGTGCTGTGTTAAGTACGGCGTGACCCGCGATTCGGTACTCGGCCTCGAAGTCGTCCTTGCCGATGGGCGGGTAACTCGAATCGGGCGTAGAACGATCAAAGGTGTCGCAGGCTACGACCTCACGGGGTTGATGGTCGGCAGCGAAGGCACCCTTGGCATTGTCACGATGGCCCGCCTTAAGTTGCGGGCATTGCCACCGCCTCCAACGACCGCGGTAGCTGTGTTCGCTGATGTTGGTGCTGCTGGGCTGGCAGTTGAGCAGATAATGGCGCAGTTGACCCCGAGCATGCTTGAACTTATGGATCAAGCGACAATCACGGCCGTAGAAAACTGGCGCCCTATGGGTCTCGACACGACCGCGGGTGCATTGCTAATTGCCCAGACCGATGCTGCTGGCAGCGCGGGTATTGCCGAAGCTGATCTGCTGCTCGAGATTTGCGAGCGTAATGGTGCCACGGAGGCTTACCGGTCAGAGGACCCAGAGCAAGCCGAAATGCTCGTAGGCGCCCGGCGAATGGCGATCCCAGCCCTAGAGATGATGGGGGATTGGCTTCTTGACGACATTGCGGTGCCACGTTCGCAGCTTGCGCAAGCGATGATCATGATTGGCGAGATTGGGCAGCGGAACGATGTCTTTATCGGCACTTTTGGCCATGCAGGTGACGGCAACCTGCATCCCACAATTGTTGTGCCACGCGGTGATGAAGGCGCGGCAATTCGTGCGATGGTCGCGTTCAATGAAATCCTTGATGTCGCGCTAAAAGTTGGTGGCACGGTAACCGGTGAACATGGCATCGGCACACTGAAGCGAGCCCATCTTGCGCTCGAGCTAGATGAGGTAGCGATTGATTTGCATTCGCGCGTGAAGGCCGCATGGGATCCGCTGGGCATATTGAACCCCGGAAAGGCACTGCCGCGCTGGTAGGTATTTGATCGGGCTATTCAAGTCGGATATTTGGCAGCACTCGGCCGAGCCAACGTGGCACCCACCAGTTGGCTTTCCCGAATAGGGTCATCAACGACGGCACCAAAATTAGTCGGATGATGAAGGCGTCAATTAACACGGCAGAAGCGAGCGCAACTCCGAACAATTTAATGGTGTCAATCGGTGTTGGCACGAATGACAAGAAAACACTCGTCATGATCGCGGCGGCGGCGACAACAACGCGCCCGGAGCCGGCTAATCCAAGGCGTACCGAAAGCGAATTATCTTGAGAGGTAGCCCACTCTTCACGCATGCGCGAAACTAAGAAAACGTGATAATCCATCGAGAGGCCAAAGAGTGCGGCGAACACCATGATGGGCAAGAAAGGCAGGATCGGGCCGGTGCCGGTGACTCCGAGGATCGAATCACCAAATCCCAGTTGAAATACCGCAACAGTGACACCTAATGCTCCAGCGAAGCTAAGTAGTGAGGTTAGAGCGGCCGTTAACGGGATGAGCAGCGAGTGGAAGAGAAGCATCAGTGCGATGAAGCCCAAGCCGACAACGAGAAGCAGGAACACCGGCAGTGCGGCCGTTAATCGAGTGGTGAAGTCCTCCGCGACGGCTTGGGTGCCGCCCACATAAATATGCGTACCGGTGTCGGCTAAGAGCTTCGGTGCGGTTTCGGTTCGAATTAGATCAAGCAGGGCACCGGTTGCAGGATCGGAGGGCGCGGTGGTTGGCTGCACGATTACCGAGGTGACTGTGCCGCCGGATCCGAATACCGATTTATCTAGTTTGAGGATCGGCATCATGCCTGAGGAGGGAATGGTTTGTGCTACCCCCGGTGTCGCCTCCAGCGCCGCGATGGTTTTGCCCAGGGCGTTGAAGTCGTCAACACTTGAGGTTTGGACAGCAATGAAAAATGGGCCGTTCACCCCGGGGCCGAAACCCTCGGCGAGGAGATCAAAGCCGGTGCGCTGGGGGCTACCGGGTGCGGCGCTGGAGTCATCCGGGAAGCCCAATTGCATCGAGGCTGCAGGCAGGGCCAAGCCGGCGACGATCGCTAATGCAATAAGTGCGGGGATTATCGGCTTGCGTTGTAAGAGCTTGCCATACGAATTCCAACGCGAGGCTTGCGGATCGAAAGCCTGTGGGTGCCTAGACCACGGGGCTCGCAGGCTAAGTGCCCTTGCCCCAAGTAGTGAAAGCAGTGCCGGCAGCATCCACAACGCCGACAACATCACTAAGAGGACCGCCACAGCTGCCGCTAGGGCGAGGCCGTTGAAGAAGTTAATGCGCAGTACAAACATGCCAAGCAGGGCGACGATGACGGTAGACCCGGCGAACATCACCGCTTTACCCGCCGTGCCAACCGCAGTTAGGGCGGCTTCTTTGGGGCTCAACTCGGAGCGAACCCCTTGGTTGAATCTATTCAAGATAAATAGTGCATAGTCAATGCCGACCCCGAGGCCGATCATTGCTGCCAGCGTCGGGGCAAATGATGCGACGTCAGTGAGGTGCGCAACCACCAAGATCATTAATTGCCCGGCGACTAACCCGGTAACGGCGACGATGATCGGTAACCCAGCTGCAACGAATGACCCGAAGGCGAGCAGCAAGATGATGATTGCGATCAGTAGGCCAATCCCTTGTGATGAGTCAGGCCCAACCCCAGCGGCATCGAGCACCGCACCGGCGCCACCGACAACCAAAGTCGATGTTCCGCCAGCCTTAACTATTGCGTAAACCTGATCAGATTGTGCTGCCGAAAGAGTGGTGCGGTCGAAGGTGACATTCGCGTATGCCCCCTTGTCATCAGGTGAAATTGCCGTGATCACCTTTTGGGTGGCTGCCGCAGCGTTTTCGATGACTTTGATCTCAGCCTTGACTTTATCC
>WLHM01000264.1 GCA_009702725.1 Actinomycetota bacterium
GACAACTACCTCTCCAGCGCCGGTCACGAAGAAGTCGACTCGTGCCAACCCTTCGCAGGCTAGGGATTCAAAGGCGCGAATTGCCAGCGCTTGAACTTGCGACTCTAGCCCGGGCGATAAATCTGCTGGCACAACCAGTTCTGCAGAATCATCAAGGTACTTGGCTTCGAAGTCGTAGAACTCATGCCCGGATCGCACAATGATTTCGGCGCATCGGCTTGCCTTGGGGGCGCCATCAACAATTACCCCGCACTCGATTTCACGTGCGTCAAGAATTGCTGCCTCAACAATCACTTTAGGATCGTGAATTCGCGCAGCTTCGATTGCCGCTTCAAGTTGCCCGGGGTCGCATACTTTCGTGATGCCATTCGACGAGCCGGCGCGTGCGGGTTTAACAAACACCACCTCGCAAAGGTTTCGAACCCGAAGTAGTGAGGCTTCGCGATCAAGGCGCCACTGCGCATCGGTAATTACCTCGTAGGGGGTAACAGCTAATCCGGCCTGCTCAAAAATGGCCTTCATGAAACCTTTATCCATCGCTAGCGCAGACCCGAGAACTCCTGACCCAACATAGGGAACTCCGGCCATCTCCAGCAGTCCTTGAATGGTTCCGTCCTCACCCCATGGACCATGTAGCACCGGGAACACCACATCTACGCGACCAAGGGATTCAGGTACTTGATTCGGCCGGTGGATCATCAAGTCCGCAGCAGTCGGATCAACGTTGAGTGCGACTTCGGGCGCATTGCGATCAACCGAGGGCAACACCCCATCGTGAATAGACAAACGATCCGCGTCATTGCCCTGCAATACCCAGTGACCAGCCGTGGTGATACCGATTGGGATCACCTCGTAAATCTCAGGATTTAAGGCCCGCAGAATTCCCCCCGCGCTGACACAGGAGATGTGATGCTCACCGCTTCGGCCACCGAAGATCACCGCAATGCGAACCCGGTCCACCCTCAGACCGTATCTGCTGGACACTTAGCCGATTACCACCGGGTGACGGCTAATGTTCATGCCATGCCCGTAGCTAACCCCCCTGAAGGCACCACCGGCCATGGTCAATCCGTTGACACCTTTGTGGTGTCAGCCGGGCGGCCCGAGCGCGTGCCCGATGCGCCGCTCAATACTCCGATAGCCCCGGCCTCCAGTTTTATCGCAGGTGGCCCCATGGAGTACGCACGTTACGACTCCCCCACTTCACATGCACTCGAGGACGTTATCGGTGGGCTCGAAGGTGGACTAGCGACCGTGTTCGCCTCGGGAATGGCGGCCGCAAATGCCGCCATGGACCTCGTACCAATGGGTGCGGTGGTGGTTGCACCGAGTGCTGCCTACACGGGCGTGGCCGTGCGCCTGCGCGAACTTGAGGAGATTGGCCGGATCCAACTTCGCGTAGTTGAAGTCGATGACACTTCCGCCGTAGTGGCCGCCTGCAACGGCGCAGCCATGCTGTGGATTGAATCACCAACAAATCCCATGCTGCAGGTTGCTGATCTGCCCACCTGCATAGCCGCCGCCCACGCTAACGGCGCCTTGGTCTTGGTCGATAACACATTCGCCACCCCGATTCTGCAGCAGCCAATAACCGACGGCGCTGACATCGTCATGCACAGTGTCACCAAAGCTTTGAGCGGGCACTCAGATTTGCTGCTCGGCGCCTTAGTCTCGACTGACCCTGAAGTTGCGGAGCAGATTCGCACGCGGCGAGTTCTCCTCGGTGCACTGCCAAGTGCCTTTGACTGCTATCTGGCATTAAGGGGTATCCGCACCTTGGCCGTTCGAATTGAAAAGGCACAGGACAATGCCAAGTCGATAACCGCTCTGCTAGCCGAACACCCATCGGTCTCAAGGGTGCGCTACCCGGGGTTCGGCACGATGGCGGCAATCGAAATTTCCCAGGGGTCCGACGCAGCGGATGCGGTTTGCGAAAGTGCAAAAATTTGGACGTATGCGACCAGCCTTGGTGGAGTTGAGTCGCTCCTTGAACGTCGGCGCCGCTGGCCACTTGAAAGCTCCACCGTGCCCGAGAACTTAATCCGCTTGTCTTTTGGCATTGAAAATGCCGGCGACCTCTGGCGTGATCTAAAGCAGGCTTTGGACTCGGTGCTCAAGTAATACCTAGTTGAGCGCACTTTCGCGCTTGGTGTCGCGCGACATAAATGCAGACGCCATCATTTTTGGGGATTGACCGTGATGGAGCACGGCTACCACCTGCTCGGTGATTGGCATTTCTACATCATGAAGTTTGGCTAGATCCAGAATCGGCTGGCAACTCTTATAACCCTCGCAGGTCTGCTTGGTAACTTCGATCGTTTGCTCAACCGTTAAACCGCGCCCAAGGTTTTCACCGAAGGAGCGGTTGCGCGATAGGGGTGATTGGCAGGTGGCCACCAGATCGCCGACGCCTGCTAAGCCCTGGAATGTCAAAGGGTCAGCCCCAAGTGCCACACCGAGGCGAGCCATCTCAGCGAGCCCCCGAGTCATTAAAGAGGCCTGCGAGTTCTCGCCGAGCCCCATACCGACCGCGATGCCGTTGGCGAGCGCGATTACATTCTTGACCGCGCCCCCGATCTCAGTACCAACTACATCAGTTGTCCAGTACGGGCGAAAGTAGTCAGTGGTGCAGGCTTCCTGCAGTGCCAAAGCGCTGGCCTCATCCGCGCAGGCGACTGTCGTGGCCGTTGGCTGGCGCCGCGCGATTTCACCAGCCAAGTTTGGGCCAGAAATCACTGCGATGCGACCCGGCTCAACCGCGGTGACTTCGGCGATAACTTCGCTCATCCGCAGTGATGTCCCGAACTCAATGCCTTTCATTAAACTTACGAGCACACTTCCTGGTGCTAACTCGTCTTTCCAAATTTTTAGATTGGCACGTAATACTTGTGAGGGCAACGCCAGCACAACGATCGATGCTCCCGCGAGAGCCTTGCTGGCATCAGTTGTCGCATGCAATTTCGCCGGCAAAGTGATCTCGGGGTGGTAAACCGAATTCAAATGTTCCTCA
>WLHM01000265.1 GCA_009702725.1 Actinomycetota bacterium
CAATTACGGTCGAAAGACTAGCTAGTGAGTGTGGACCGCTTCCGATTCCGTGGCCGGCGCCGGCCCGTGAGGCATTCGTTTCGCTTTTGGGTTCAGGTACATCTCTCGTACGGATGTGGGAGTCAATGGACCAAGCCGGCCTGATTGAGTCGCTCATTCCGTACTGGAGCACAGTGCGTTCAGCCCCGCAACGTAATGCGGTGCACACTTTCACGGTTGATCGCCATTTGGTTGAAACCGCGGTGCAAGCCAGCGCGTTTACCCGTGAGGTGCACAGACCCGATCTACTCTTATTGGGGGCGCTATTGCATGACATTGGCAAGGCTCGCCCTGGTGATCACAGCGAGGTGGGCGCCGAGATCGCCGCTGATTTGACTGAACAGATGGGATTTACTGCGGAGGATTCGCTGGTCATAGTGGATCTAGTGCGTTATCACCTGCTCTTGGTTGATACTGCGACGAGACGTGATCTAGATGATCCAGCAACCATCGACTACGTCACGTCACGAATCGGCAATCCAGAAACTTTGGATCTCCTACATGCCCTGACGCGTGCCGATGCTTTTGCAACCGGGCCGGCGGCGTGGAGTGATTGGCGCGCAAAACTTGTCGCGGATTTAGTTTACAAATCGCATGCCCACCTTGCTGGGCATCCAGCACCGGACGAACCTGAATTTAGCGAAGTGCAGCAATTGGCACTAACTAGCGCAGGTGTCTGGGTGGCGATGGAGCCGGCCGAAGACGGTTACCACCTCACCGTTGCCGCTCCCGATCGTCTAGGTCTGCTGTCCACGGTGGCTGGGGTGCTCTCACTTCAGCGGCTGCAGGTTCGTAGTGCGCGGGTTATTACCGTTGGCGAGCGCGCAGTTCAGAGCTGGACGGTGCTCCCAACATTTGGTGACCCACCGAGTGCGGAGCAAGTCGCAGCGCAGTTGCGCCTGACCTTTGAGGGGGCGATTGATGTGGGGGCCAAAATCAAGGAACGTGAAGTCGCTTATGCCTCCAACCCCAAAATTTCGCGAGCCGCCCCACGCGTTGGTGTAATCCATGCAGTTTCAGAAAGATCCACAATTCTTGAAGTACGTGCGCATGACGAGCCAGGGTTACTGCACCGCATTACCGGAGCAATCAGCGCGGCCGATGTCACGATCACCGGCGCTAAGGTCCTTACCCTTGGTTCGGAGGCGGTAGATGTTTTCTTCTTGGTCGACGACGCGGCGGCTCCCCTTAGCCCGGGAATGGCTGAAGTTGTGCGCCTGCAGGTGCTGGAGGCCCTTCAGGTCGGCTAAAGACCAATAAGCGAATGTCTGTCCAGCCGAAAGTGCGTAAATACCGAGCCGATACTCTGACCCCGTGTTCGCCAACCTCTCTGATCGCCTTGCCGCCACCATTAAAGGTCTTCGCGGCAAAGGTCGACTTTCGGAAGCCGATGTTGATGCCACAGTTAGGGAGATTCGAACGGCATTGCTAGAGGCAGATGTCGCCGTGCCGGTGGTCCGCGAATTCACCGCGGTGGTCAAAGAACGGGCGCTGGCAGCGGCGGCCTCTGGGGCGCTCAATCCGGCCCAGCAGATAGTGAAAATCGTGCACGAGGAGCTCATCGCGATCCTCGGTGGCGAAACCCGGAATTTGGTTTTTGCAAAGAATCCCCCGACCGTAATTTTGCTGGCCGGATTGCAGGGCGCCGGTAAAACCACCCTTGCTGGCAAGTTGGCGCTTCAACTGAAAAGTGAAGGCCACACCCCGCTACTTGTCGCAGCAGATCTACAGCGTCCTAATGCGGTAGATCAACTTCGGATCATCTCTGAGCAGGCCGGTGTCGCAATATTTGCGCCAGAGCCAGGCAACGGGGTAGGCGATCCGATCAAGGTGACCAAGGATGCACGCGTATATGCGGAGCAGAAACTCCATGACATTGTCATCGTTGACACAGCCGGCCGGTTAGCTATCGATGCTGAGCTAATGCAGCAATTGCGTGCGGTTCGCGATGCAGCCCAGCCTGATGAAACCTTGTTAGTCGTTGACGCGATGATCGGTCAAGATGCGGTGCGCACCGCCGAGGAGTTCGCCGAAGGTGTCGGTTTTGACGCCGTTGTCCTAACTAAGCTCGACGGTGATGCACGTGGTGGCGCGGCACTGTCAATCGTGAGCGTCACCAAGCGGCCGATCATGTTCGCGTCAGTTGGTGAGAAATTAACCGACTTTGAGGTGTTCCATCCAGATCGCATGGCTTCGCGCATTCTTGACATGGGCGACATGCTCACCTTGATCGAGCAGGCCGAACGTGCTTTTGATGCTGAACAAACCGAACGGATGGCACGCAAGGTTTCGGCGGGCGAGGATTTCACCCTTGATGACTTCCTTGAGCAAATGCAGTCGATCAAGAAAATGGGTCCCCTTGGCAAGATCATGGGCATGTTGCCCGGCATGGGCGAGATGAAAGCCCAACTTGACCAGGTTGATGATCGTGAATTGGATCGCGTTGCCGCCATCATTCAATCAATGACTCCGGCGGAGCGCCGGGAGCCAAAGATCTTGAACGGCTCACGCAGGGCTCGCATTGCACGCGGGTCCGGGTCAGCGGTCAGCGATGTCAATGGCTTGATTGAACGCTTCGGCCAGGCCCAAAAAATGATGAAGCAGATGGGTAAAGGTGGAATGCCTGGCATGCCTGGAATGCCTGGCATGCCTAGCATGGGCGGTGGCAAGAAATCGAAAGGCAAAATGGCCAAGCCAGCGAAGCAAGCGAAGGGCAAGAGCCGAAGTGGTAATCCGGCCAAACGAGCCGATCAAGGGGCCGGGGTAACCACCCCAACCGGCGGCCCTGGCTCGATGCTCGGTGCCGGTTCTGCCAATGCGGTGCCAGCCGACTTTGATTATGCTGAACTTCCGCCAGAACTCAAGAAATTGCTCGGATAGGGGTCAGTCCATGACAAGTGGCCGGTTTATTCGTTTTATAACGGCTCTTGGTATGTGCACATTCGGGGGCCTCATTGCAACTGCA
>WLHM01000266.1 GCA_009702725.1 Actinomycetota bacterium
AGCTGAAGTTGATCGTTGACCTCATGTACGAAGGTGGTATCGCGAAGCAGCGCTGGAGTGTCTCAGACACTGCTGAATACGGTGACTATGTGTCTGGGCCGCGGGTCATTGATCCTCGGGTCAAGGAGAACATGAAGGCGGTGCTGGCAGATATCCAAAATGGCACTTTTGCGCAGCGCTTCATGGACGACCAAGAAGCCGGTGGGCCAGAGTTCAAGGCACTGCGAGCCAAAGGCGAAGCCCATTCAATCGAAGCGGTTGGCCGTGAACTTCGCGGGTTGATGAGCTGGGTTGATAACAAGGGCGATGATTACGTCGAGGGCACCGCGGCTCGCTAGGCGACCTAAATCAGTCACCGATAGAATCCGTGGGTGACTAAACCACGTGTTCTAATTGCCGAAGAACTCTCGCCCGCGACCGTAGAAGCACTTGGTCCCGATTTTGAAATAATCAATTGCGATGGTTCAGATCGGGTAGCCCTGTTGGCCGCCATCGTTGATGTTGATGCCATTTTGGTGCGCTCAGCGACTATGGTCGACGCTGAGGCCATCGCGGCGGCGCCGAAATTGAAGGTAGTCGCGCGCGCGGGAGTTGGCCTCGACAATGTTGACGTCAAGGCGGCCACTCAGGCTGGTGTAATGGTCGTAAATGCGCCAACCTCGAATATTGTCAGTGCTGCTGAGCTAGCTGTAGCGCTTCTTCTTGCGAGTGCTAGAAATGTGGCTCCGGCAAGTGCTGCACTCAGCAAAGGGGAGTGGAAGCGTTCGAAGTACACCGGAGTTGAGGTTGCCGGCAAAGTCGTAGGAATCGTGGGCCTTGGTCGCATCGGAGTACTTGTTGCCCAGCGAATGAGCGCCTTTGGGGTGAAATTGATCGCTTATGATCCCTACGTGCAGCCGGCTCGTGCGGCTCAATTGGGTGTTCGCATGGTCACTCTTGACGACCTACTAGCCGAAAGTGATTTTATTACTGTCCACCTGCCCAAGACGGCTGAGACGGTGGGGTTAATTGGCGATGCAGAACTTCATAAGGTCAAGCCAACTGTGCACATCATTAACGCAGCACGTGGTGGCATTGTTGATGAAGCAGCACTCTATGAGGCCATCGTTGATGGTCGGGTAGCTGGCGCAGGTCTTGATGTTTATGCCAAGGAGCCGTGCACAGACTCACCGCTATTTGGACTCGAGTCGGTAGTTGCGACTCCGCACCTGGGTGCATCCACCGATGAGGCTCAGGAGAAAGCCGGGATCTCGGTAGCTCGCTCGGTCCGCCTCGCGCTCGCTGGCGAGCTAGTACCCGACGCGGTAAACGTGCAAGGTGGCCAGATGGCCGAGGAGATCAAGCCACTGCTGCCGCTGGCTGAAAAAATAGGAGCCATTGCTTGCGGGTTGGCAACGGCGGCCGTTGCTCGAGTCACCGTCGAGGTTTTCGGTGAAGCCGCTGACCATGATGTTCGAGTTCTCGAGTTGTCAGCCCTCAAGGGGGTGTTTCAAATGCTGATCCACGACCCCGTGTCCTTCGTTAACGCTCCCGTGCTTGCCGAACAGCGGGGAGTTGAAGTCGTATTAACCACTGACCGAACTAGTGATGACCACAAGTCTTTGGTGCGGGTAACAATCACATTGACCGGTGGTGAAAGCGTTAGTGTGGCGGGCACGGTCGCTGGGCCTCGGCACACCCCAAAGGTGGTTGAGGTTGATGGATTTGACGTCGATGTACCGGTCAGCGACCACATGGCGTTCTTGCGCTATCACGACAAGCCAGGAGTTGTTGGTGTGGTGGGCAAAGTACTCGGTGATGCCGGTGTCAACATCGGCGGGATGCAGGTGAGCCGTGATGACAGCAGCCATGCACTGATCCTGTTAACGGTCGACTCGCCGATTCCCGCCGCGGCACTTGAAGAAATCGTGAGCCAAATCGGTGCGCACAGCGGGAAATCAGTCGACCTCAACTAATTAGGTTTAGGAGCGCACGGCGCGGTTTACTGCGCTGATTATCGCCTTGAGTGACGCGGTGGTGATTGACGGGTCAATGCCCACGCCCCAAAGCACTCGATCGCCGACGGTGCATTCGAGATAGGCGGCCGCTTTCGCGTCACCTCCGGCGCTCATTGCATGCTCGTGGTAGTCGAGCACCCTTACATCAACACCGTGCTGGGCTAAGGCATTGCAGAAGGCAGCCACCGGGCCATTGCCGCTGCCGTCTAGGGCAAATTCGGCGCCCTCGTCGCTGATGACCACGTGCACGCTGGTGTCACCGTCAACATCCGACTCCTGCTTGACCGAACGCAGGGCGAACTTGCCCCAGGGTGCGCTTGGGTCTGGAAGGTACTCGGCAGAAAAAGTCGCCCACATTTCTTCGGCGCTGACCTCGCCACCCTCTGACTCGGTCACCTGTTGGATTACTTGGGAGTATTCAATCTGCAGGCGCCGAGGTAGTTCGAGTTTGTGCTCGGTTCGCATGATGTAGGCGACGCCGCCCTTGCCAGATTGTGAGTTCACCCGGATAACCGCCTCATAGGTGCGGCCAACATCCTTTGGGTCTATCGGCAGGTAAGGCACCGCCCACATGGAGTCAGCAACGGGTACACCGGCGGCGAGCGCATCGGCTTCCATGGCTTTTAGCCCCTTGTTGATGGCATCTTGGTGAGAACCGGAGAAAGCGGTATAGACGAGGTCGCCACCGTATGGATGGCGCTCATTAACCGGAATCTGATTGCAGTACTCGACCGTGCGGCGGACCTCATCGATGTTACTGAAATCTATCTGCGGATCAATGCCCTGACTGAAAAGATTCATCCCCAGGGTTACCAGGCAAACATTTCCCGTGCGCTCGCCATTGCCGAAAAGGCAGCCCTCAATGCGGTCAGCACCGGCTAGGTATCCAAGCTCGGAAGCGGCTACCGCGGTGCCACGGTCATTATGTGTGTGAAGTTAGAGAATGACCGAATCTCGGCTCGCCAAATTCCTGCTCATCCACTCGATGGAGTCCGCGTAAATA
>WLHM01000027.1 GCA_009702725.1 Actinomycetota bacterium
CTGGTCACGAGTGTTGTTATCGAGAAGCAGCAGGCGCTGGTACTTGCCGAACGAATCGATCAGTTGCTTGAAGAGGTGCGTGAGACCCGGATGCCAGTTGTTGAGATACCAAGTTTTGTGCGTCCCGAAGACGTTGATGTCGCCGCGTTGGATCTGCCAATTTATGAGGAGTTCAGGGTGGGCGCTATGGCGCTCGGATGGGATGAAGGAACTTCAAAGGTAGTTATTGAAGCGCATGCAGTTGCCCAGGAAGGCGACCAAGTCCCGGAAATTGCCGATGACAATCTTGAAGGGGTTGACACCTTACGAGTTTGGCTAACCCCTGCTCAGGCCCGCAGTTTTGCCGAGCGCGCGCGTGCTGTTGCCGCTGCAGGGCGGCCACCTTGCCCGTTCTGCAATCAACCACTAGATCCAGAAGGTCATATTTGCCCACGCGCGAACGGGTATAGACGACGCGCATGATTTCTCCAGCCAGTGATTGGATTAATTCGGAGGAGCTAATTCAGGCTCTGACTTCAGGTGAGCTCGAAGTTGAGGGCCGGTTGGCCGGCGCCTCAAACGGCACCCTTCGTTGCATTGTGCCGATCACCGCACTTAGCTCCGTGCGCTGTGTTTATAAACCGGTTGAAGGTGAACGACCTCTCTGGGATTTCCCTGACGAAACTTTATCAAAGCGCGAAGTTGCTAGCTATGAAATGTCAGAGGCACTGGGGCTGCATGTGGTGCCACCAACGGTGTGGCGCGATGAAGGCCCTGCCGGGCCTGGGATGTGTCAGGTATGGATTGATGAAATCTCAGAGATCCAGCTGGTTGCTGTAATGCCAAGTGGCGAAGATCTCACGAATTGGCACCATGTTTTTGACGGCAGCGATGATTATGGTGGTGCTGTCTCGTTAGTGCATGCTCGGGATGTCACCCTCCAAATGGTTGCCCTGCTAGATGTTGTCATCAACAACGCCGATCGCAAGGGAGGTCACCTACTTGTGGATGAGCAGCACCGGGTCTGGGCAATAGATCACGGGGTCAGTTTTAGTACAGAGGAGAAACTGCGCACGGTGCTGTGGGGTTGGGCCGGAATGCCGATACCCGATGAGTTAGCAGAGCCGGTTGCGGCGCTAAGTGGAATGCTTTCTACTGGGATCCCAGAATCCGTCACCGGGTGGCTAAGCACCGATGAAGTTGAGGCCTTGGAAATTCGGATTAAACGATTGCTTGCTGACGGCACGTTTCCATTGCCGTCAGCAAATTGGCCGGCTATCCCTTGGCCGGTTTTCTAATGACCTTCGGCTGGATACGGCTGCGGGAGCACCTAGATAGAGTGCGGTAGTGAAATCCTGGCAGTGCGATCCTGTGCCGGTTCTACCCGGGCCAGAGCTACCCGGTAACGGTCTTCCGCTGCGTCTATTTGATACGGCGACCCGTGAAATTCGCCCAACTGCACCCGGCAAGACCGCGACCATGTACGTATGCGGGATCACCCCGTATGACGCGACACACATGGGCCATGCGGCAACTTACGTTGCTTTTGACGTGCTGCAACGAATCTGGCGCGATAGTGGTCATGATGTCAAATACGTGCAGAACGTCACAGACATCGACGATCCGCTACTTGAGCGTGCCGCCGCCCTTGGTCAAGACTGGCGTGCGATCGCCGAGCGTGAGACCGAAGTGTTTCGTGAAGATATGGCCGCTCTGAATGTGATCCCGCCGGCTGACTACATCGGTGCGGTGGAGGCGATTCCATCGGTCGCAGATTATGTGGGCCGACTGCAGGAGCTTGGTGCGGTCTACGCCGTCGAAGATGACCTCTACTTCTCGGTACATTCGGACCCGCAATTCGGGTCGGTAACTCAATTGCCCGAAGCTGACATGATCGCTGGATTCGCTGAGCGCGGAGGTGATCCAGAGCGAGCGGGCAAGCGTCACCCGCTCGACTGCTTGGTGTGGCAGGCGGCACGACCAAATGAACCGGCGTGGGATACCCACTTAGGCCGCGGGCGTCCCGGTTGGCATATTGAATGTGTAGCGATTGCCCTGGATTACCTGGGGATACCCATCGACGTGCAGGGGGGTGGCAGTGATCTAGCGTTCCCGCACCACGAGATGGGCGCTTCAGAAGCGCAGGTGCTAAGTAGCAGTTGGCCATATGCACGGCACTATGTTCATACGGCAATGGTGGCTTGGCAGGGACACAAGATGTCCAAATCCCGCGGCAATCTAGTTTTTGTTTCGCAGCTGCGCCGCGAAGGGGTGGATCCGATGGCAATTCGCCTTGCCCTCCTCTCCCACCACTACCGCGTGGATTGGGCGTGGACGCAGGAGGGTCTGTCCGCGGCCGTGGAGCGGTTAGCCTGCTGGCGGGCTGCTATCGCGGTTTCTGCAGGGCCAAGTGCGACACCGGTATTAGCGCGGGTGCGCGAGTTGTTAAGTGACGATATGCAAACTCACACGGCGCTTGAGTCAATCGATCATTGGGCGAACGAGGCGATCACCAACGGCGGCAGCGATAAGGGCGCGCCCTCGCAAGTTGCGAAACTCTGCGATGCGTTGCTCGGGGTCCGTTTAACTTGAGGTCTTCTCGTCGTGCCCACCAAATTCTTTACGCATCGCACTGAGTATTTTGTTCGCGAATAAGGCTGAACCCTGCGATTCGAAACGCTCGTAGACCGAGGCGGCCAACACCGGTGTCGGAACCCCTTCCTCGATACCGGCGATCAGGGTCCAGCGGCCTTCGCCGCTATCAGAGACACGCCCGCCAAACTCTGCTAGTTCGGGGGATGCCTGTAGGGCCTCGGCTGTTAGATCTAGTAACCACGACTCAACAACGCTGCCACGGCGCCAAAGCTCAGCAACCGCAGGTACGTCGATCTCGTATTGGTAGAACTGCGGATCGCTCAAAGGTGCGGTTTCGGCATCTTGATCACGTTGTCCCAAGCCGACATTTGCGTGCTTCAGCACATTTAGTCCTTCAGCGTAGGCGGCCATCAACCCGTACTCGATACCGTTGTGCACCATCTTGACGAAGTGCCCTGCGCCACCAGGGCCGCAGTGCAGCCAGCCACACTCCTGCGGGGTCGGATCCCCGCTGATACCCGGGGTTCGGGGCGCGGCCTCGAAACCGGGGGCGATGGCGTTCCAGAGGGGAGTAAGGCGGGAGACACTTGGCTTAGGCCCGCCGATCATCAGGCAAAACCCTCGATCAAGGCCCCAAACTCCACCGGATGTTCCGACATCTAGGTAGTCGATACCTTTTTGTGCACAGAGTTCACCGCGGCGGATATCGTCGCGGTAGTACGAGTTACCACCGTCGATAATCGCATCACCGGGCTCAAGAAGCCCGGCTAATTCAGTCACCACCTGTTCGGTAATCGCACCAGCGGGCACCATGACCCAGACCGCACGTGGAGTAGGAAGCGCTGTTACCAGCGCACTCAAGGAGTCGGCCCCGGTGGCACCCTGCGCGACTAGCGCGGCAACGGCTGCGGGTGCAGGGTCATAAACCACCGCCTCGAGGCCGGCGCGCATGGCACGCTGGACGAGTCCGTTGCCCATTCGGCCTAAGCCGACCATGCCAAATGTCAAGCCTTTGCCGATATCTGACATCTTGACTCCTCAATTAGGTGGGCGAGTTCGCCCAGGTGAACGCTAGTGGAAGGCTTGTCACATGACACCGGACCCTTCAGCTAACCGCATCTGGGCAACACTAACCGCGGCCGCGGCAGGCCTGCCAGATATTCGGTCGCTGCTAGACGCTGATCCAGATCGGCCGATTCATTCAACCGTCAACGCCGCGGGAATAACTTTTGACTACTCACGCCAACGCATTACCCCTGAGGTGCTCGATTCACTAATCACGTTGGCGGATGAGCAAGGTGTCTTCAATCGACGTGCCGCTATGTTTGCCGGAGAACATATCAACGCCACCGAAGACCGCGCCGTTCTGCATACCGCATTGCGCCTTCCACGCAATGCAAGCCTCGAAGCCGATGGGGTCAATGTCGTAGCCGAGGTACATGAAGTCCTTGATCGAATGGGGAGCTTCGCCAAGGCCGTGCGAAATGGTGAATGGCGCGGCGCAACCGGTAAGCGCATCAACGCCGTGGTGAACATCGGCATCGGAGGATCAGATCTTGGGCCAGCGATGGCCTACGAAGCGCTACGCAACTACTCAAAACGCGAACTCACGTTTCGTTTCGTTTCGAACGTTGACCCAACCGATTTGACTGAAGCAATTTGCGACCTTGACCCTGCGCGCACCTTGTTTGTGATTTCATCTAAGACTTTCTCCACCTTGGAGACGATGACCAACGGGCAGGCAGCGCGCACATGGCTGGTGGCAGCACTTGGTGAGAAGGCTGTTGCTAAGCACTTCGTTGCGGTCTCCACGAATACCGAGCTAGTTGAGGCCTTCGGCATCGACCGCGCCAATATGTTCGGTTTTTGGGACTGGGTTGGGGGGCGATACTCCATGGATGGAGCGATCGGCCTGTCAACGATGATTGCGATTGGGCCCAAGGGATTCGCCGCCATGCTTGCTGGTTTCCACGCCATGGACACTCATTTTGAAACCGAACCACCAGCCCGCAATTTGCCCGTACTCATGGGCCTGCTCGCCGTGTGGAATCGCAATTTCCTAAATATCAGTACGAATGCGGTCTTGCCGTACTCGCAATATCTATCGCGTTTTCCGGCCTACTTGCAACAGTTGACTATGGAAAGTAACGGTAAGAGCGTTCGCTTAGACGGTTCGGCAGTTACGTATGAAACCGGAGCCATCGTCTGGGGTGAGCCAGGCACTAATGGTCAGCACTCGTTTTACCAGATGATTCACCAAGGTACGAGCCCGGTGGCCTGCGACATTATCGTTATCTCGAAGAGCCGCAATCCACTTGGTGATCAACAAAATATTCTCATTGCGAATGCTCTGGCACAAGCAGCTGTGCTCTCACGCGGCCGGTCCCTTGATGAAGTTACCGCAGATGGAACTGATCCGGCATTGGCTCCGCACAAGGTTATGCCAGGTAATCGGCCGACCACGGTGATCTCCGCGGCACAGCTTGACCCGTTCACCCTGGGCGCCCTTATTGCACTGTATGAGCACAGTGTGTTTATTCAAGGTGCGCTTTGGGGTATCAACTCATTTGATCAATGGGGTGTCGAGCTCGGCAAGAAAGTGGCCTTGGGAATTTTGGCAGTAATAGATGGCCAAGCCGACGCGGGAACTCTTGATCTGGCTACGAGTCATTCGATTTCAGTTATCGCCCAGCAAAGTTCCAATTAGCGGTCTTCGGCTCCGCGCCTACGTAAGTATTTTTCAATCTCGCGCGCAATAGCCTCGCCACTAGCTTCAGGCAGGTCGGCGGTATCGCGGGCTTCTTCAAGTTGAGTGACGTATTCGCCTACTTCGTCGTCCTCTGCGGCCAGTTCATCGACGCCAATTTCCCAGGCCCGTGACTCTTCAACCAAATTACCAAGTGGCACGGGGATATCAAGGAGATCCTCGACGCGGCGAACGAGAGCGAGGGTGGCTTTCGGGCATGGGGGCTGCGCCACATAGTGAGGAACCGCGGCCCAAAGTGAGACCGCCGGAATGCCAAAGCGCATGCACGCTTCCTGCAAGACCCCAACGATCCCGGTCGGTCCTTCATAATGTGAGGCCTCCAGCCCCAGCTCTGCTCCCACGCTGGCATCGGTTGAGGTGCCAGTAACCGGGACAGGACGGGTATGTGGAGTGTCGGAAAGGAGGGCCCCCAACGTAACGACCATGCTGACATCGAGTTCGGCGGCCAAACTCAAAATCTCGCGGACAAATTGCTGCCATTTCATGTTCGGCTCAATACCTTGAACCAAGATGATGTCTCGCGGTGCTAGCGGGATTCGCGCCACATATAGCCGGGTACTCGGCCACGTAAGTTGCCGAACCCCGGTTTCATCGGTTGAGATATGCGGACGGTTGACTTGATAGTCGTAGTACTCCTCAGAGTCCAAATCCGCCAGGGGCTGCGCATCCCAAACATCACAAAGATGGCTGATGGTGCCAGAAGCTGAATCCCCGGCGTCATTCCAACCCTCAAATGCGGCAACCAGAACGGGGTCAACCAACTCGGGTAGGTCGTCGAACTCGATCAACGAGATACCCCTTTCTGGATGGCCAACTGTTCGGTCTCGACCACGGTGTCAATGAGCCCGGCGACCATCGCTGGCCATTGCAAGGGTACGTCGTGGACTGCACCTTGCCAACGTTGGAGTCGAATGCTGGGGGTGGCGGCCACCCGCGCGAGCGCCCCCTTGGGTAGCTCCATGCCTTCACTTTCACATAGGACCGTCCAGATCGGGCAATCGATAGTTCTTAGGTCAAAGTCAACTGGGTAATCCAATAGCCCGGCAAGAACGCGCAGGTGGCGCTCAAGACCTATGGTGCTGCCAAACAGGCCTTCAGCCCTCGGACTAAATGTTGGTTCAAGTGCAGCGCGAGTCTCGTCGGACCACCAAGTGGCCATCGGCCCTGATTCGAGCATTTGCCAAAGCTCATTCGATGTCAGCGCCAATTGCGGTGGGTGCAGCTGTTCTAAAGTTGCCTCCCGCCCAATTGATTCTGCCAAATCCGCTGGACCCCAAAGCCCACCGTCGATAAGTGCAATTGCTCTGACTAAATCGGGGTATTCCGCTGCCGCGCTGATGGCGACCCATGCCCCCCATGAATGCCCAACCACAATTACCTGATCCCACCCCAGAGCAGTGCAGATCTCGGCCACGTCAAGGGCACAACGGGGGATAGTGAACTCTAAATTCAGTGGTACATCAGACCGACCGTGACCGCGTTGATCAAGTGCGGCCACTGTGCCGGATCTCATACGGTTAACTACCGGAGCCCAAAACTGGCCTTGCTGTGACAGCCCATGAAGTAGAAGTACTGGGATCTCAGATTCACTCGACGTCCGCCAAAGTCGAAGGGTCAGTTCAGCGCCGTCAGAAACTTCAATGACTTTTAGCTCCGGCGCCGACATGTTGTAAAGGCTACCGGGTAATGCTCGGTATGATTCGGCGATCATGATCGAAACTCTGCGACAAGCCCTCGCAACCCGTGTGGTGGTAGCCGATGGGGCAATGGGCACCATGTTGCAAGCGGCTGACCCAAGCCTTGATGACTTTCAGGGCTATGAGGGATGCAATGAGATATTGAATGTGACCCGCCCCGAGGTGGTTGCCAGCATCCACGATGAGTACTTCCAGGTTGGTGTTGACGCCGTCGAGACCAACACTTTTGGGGCGAACTTCGCGAACCTTGGCGAGTATGACATTTCAGATCGAATCTATGAATTAGCGCGGGCCGGAACCGAGATTGCGCGCGAAGTAGCCGACGGCTGGTCTACCCCCGATCGCCCACGCTGGGTGCTCGGCTCGGTGGGTCCGGGTACCAAACTTCCGTCCCTTGGTCACGCTCCATTTGCGCTCTTGCGCGATGCGTACCAAACCCAAGCCGCAGCGCTGATTGACGGCGGCGCAGATGCGATTTTGATTGAAACCGCACAGGACTTGCTGCAAGCCAAGGCCGCGGTGATAGGTGCAAAGCGAGCAATAGCCGTAAGTGGCAAAGACATAGTCATGATTGCTCAAATGACAGTCGAAACCACCGGCACGATGCTGCTTGGCACTGAGATTGGTGCAGCGCTGACAGCCCTTGAGCCCCTTAAAATCGACATGATCGGCCTTAACTGCGCCACCGGGCCAACTGAGATGAGCGAGCACTTACGTACGCTCTCAAAGACCTCGCCGCTTTGGCTCTCGTGCATGCCGAATGCAGGGCTCCCCGTGTTGGCAGCAGGTGGTGCTCACTACCCGCTGTCACCTAGTGAGTTGGCCGACGCCCACGATACTTTCACGGCTGAATTCGGGCTTAATTTGGTCGGTGGTTGCTGTGGCACCACCCCCGAGCACCTGCGGCACGTAGTAGATCGCGTCCGCGGCCGTGAACTCAAACCACGCAATCCGCATTTCGAAGCGAGCTCCTCTTCGCTTTATCAAGCGGTTCCCTTTCGACAAGACACCACCTACTTAACCATCGGTGAGCGCACAAATGCCAATGGTTCAAAGGCGTTTCGAGATGCAATGTTGGACGAGAATTGGGATAACTGCGTTGACATTGCACGAGCTCAAATCCGTGACGGGGCTCACGTCCTTGACGTCTGCATTGACTATGTTGGTCGTGACGGCGTAGCCGATATGAAGAATCTCGCTAGCCGATTCGCTACCGCTTCAACGCTGCCACTCATGCTCGACTCAACCGAGGCTGCGGTTGTTGAGGCGGGCCTCGAGATGCTAGGTGGGCGCGCCATTGTCAATTCGGTTAATTACGAGGATGGCGACGGACCAGAGTCCCGTTTTGGGAAAATCATGCCTCTAGTTCAAGAGCATGGCGCCTCGGTAGTGGCATTGACAATTGACGAAGAAGGTCAGGCCCGAACAGCTGAATGGAAGGTTCGAGTTGCCGACAGGCTAATCAAGGACCTCACCATCAATTGGGGGATGAGCGTTGAGTCGATCCTCGTCGACACGCTCACCTTTCCGATTGCTACAGGCCAAGAGGAAACTCGTCGTGACGGCATGGAAACCATTGAAGCAATAAGAACCCTGAAGACCATGTACCCAACAGTGCAGACCACCCTTGGGCTTTCCAACGTCTCCTTCGGCCTGAACCCGGCCGCACGACAGGTACTTAATTCGGTGTTCTTGCACGAGTGTGTTGAAGCGGGTTTGGATTCGGCAATTGTGCATGCGTCAAAGATCTTGCCAATGAGTCGCATCCCCGATGAGCAACGCGCCGTGGCCCTGGACCTGGTTTATGACCGCCGCCGCTACGACGAAAACAACGTGGTGAGCTACGACCCACTGCAGCGTTACTTAGAACTATTTGATGGGGTTGAGGCGAAGTCGAGCGCTGAGACCCGGGCCCAAGAGCTTGCTGCCTTGCCACTTTTTGAAAGACTTGAGCGCCGAATCATCGATGGTGAGAGAAACGGCCTCGAAGTTGATCTCGACGAAGCACTGCTTGATCGTCCGGCTTTAGAGATCGTCAACGACACCCTTCTTTCAGGGATGAAGACAGTCGGTGATTTATTTGCCTCGGGCGAGATGCAATTGCCATTCGTGCTGCAGAGTGCGGAAGTCATGAAGACCGCGGTTGCCTATCTTGAGCCCCACATGGATAAAGCTGATGAGTCGGGTAAAGGCACAATGGTGCTAGCGACCGTCAAGGGCGACGTGCACGACATCGGCAAGAACCTTGTAGACATCATTTTGACTAATAACGGTTACAACGTTGTCAATATCGGCATCAAACAACCAATCTCAGCCATTCTTGAGGCAGCTGACCAGAATTCGGCCGATGCAATTGGCATGAGTGGGTTGCTCGTGAAGAGCACTGTAATCATGCGTGAAAACCTTGAAGAGATGAATGCAAGAGGTATTGCCAATCGCTACCCGGTTCTTCTTGGTGGCGCGGCCCTCACCCGGGCCTATGTTGAACAAGATCTAGGTGACATTTACCAGGGCGATGTGCGCTATGCGCGAGACGCATTCGAAGGCC